>NZ_MAEV01000019.1:0-133161 GCF_002013385.1 Mycobacterium sp. D16R24
TGTTCCAGAACATCTATGTGCCCGTCGCACCCGATGCAGGACGGCTCCTCTACAGCCTGGTCCGTGCCACCAAGCCCAAGACCATCGTCGAGTACGGCCTGTCGTACGGGATCTCGACCCTGCATTCGGCCGCCGCCGTTCGCGACAACGGCTTTGGCCGGATCATCACCACGGAAATGAACACCGCGAAGATCGCCGCCTCACGCGCGACCTTCACCGAGGCCGGGGTGTCCGACCTCATCACCATCCTGGAGGGTGATGCCCGCGAGACGCTGAAGACAATCCACGGACCGATCGAGTTTCTGCTGCTCGACGGCTGGCCCGACCTCGACTTGCCCATTCTCAAGATCCTCGAGGACAAGCTGGCGCCGGGCGCGCTCGTCATCGCCGACAACGTCGGATTCGAAAGCAGCAAGCCATATCTGGAGTACATCCGTACCCCAGAGAACGGCTACGTAAGCGTGGCGTCACCCATCGGGGAATGCATGGAGCTCAGCTGCCGTTGTGCGTAACGGTGCAATCTCACAGAAACGTTGGCGGCGGTCGTCTCGCCAAATTCTCCCGCCGCCAACGCCTTCAGAACCACTCCAGGAAGGTGTGGCATGTCCAAATCTACCCTCGGCCTGACGGCCGCGGCGTGCACTTCGCTCGCATTGCTGTACGCGCCGCCCGCATCTGCGGGACCCAAATCCCCTCAGACACCCAGCGAACTCGGCGCACAACTCCAATCACAGGGCTATAAAGTTCAGTACGAGCGAATCGGCAACTGCCCCTTGGACGCCGGATCGGTTGTCGGCACGCGGATCGGCCCGGCAGTGTGGGCGGATACCACCACGCAGTCCAAGGCAGGTGGCGGCGTCGGCGACGGCGCCGGTACCCGCGGAGGGGTTACGTGGAGCCATGACGTGGACCACCAGATCGCCTACATCACGGTGGCATGCAAACGCGCGGCAAAGTAGAGCGACCGCCGCGTCGCCAGTGCTGCTAACGGAGGAAGACTGTGTCAGTCAATACGTAGGCCGCTACGGCAAACACGAAGTATGCGAACCAGCGCTGAAGTCGACCGGTATCCAGCTTGGTGCCGACGTGGCCCGCGATAAGCGAGCCAAGGATCGCGGTGCCGACGAATGCCGTGGTGATCGACCAATCGATGCTGGCACCGCCCAGATGGACGACGACACCGGCGGCAGAGTTGGCGACGATGATCAGCAGCGAAGTACCGACGGCGATCGGCATCTCGACTCCGAGTAACAGCACCAACGCCGGGATGATTAGAAAGCCGCCGCCGACACCAAACAGCCCTGTCAACAGACCTACAAGTAACCCTGCCGAGATAGATCGCGGTGCACAGCGGCGCCAGTTGATGCCGGAGTCACCGACCGTGCAGGCGGTGCCGGTACTCCCATTGTCCTGGAGCATCCGAATTCCGGCCACGACCATCACCAATGCGAAGCCGATGAGGAGGATCGGTTGCGGCAGGTGCTTGCCGATGGCCGCGCCGAGGAAGGTGGCGGGTATACCAGCCGCGGCGAAGATCCCGGCCAGTGGCCACTGCACCTGGTTTGTGCGTACCTTCGGAAGCGCACCGACCGCCGAGCCGATACCGACTACGATTAGGGATATCGGAATCGCCTGTTCGATACCGAGCCCCAACACGTAGACCAACGCTGGCACTGCCAGAATTGACCCGCCGCCGCCGAGCAAGCCCAGCAGCACGCCGATGACGGCACCGAGTGCGAGGGCAATTCCGATGCTCACTTTGGTTCGATTCTCGCCCGCAAATCGCGGGACTTCGATTAGTTCGCCAGTGGGGTGTGAGATAACGCGGCGATTGCCGCCCTGAGCTTGATGGCGGCTGCGTCGGCGACCTCGCGCAAGCCTGGCCGATCAGCCACCTGAACCATGATCTGAGGGTCCATCGCCTCCACGATCACGACCCCGTCGTCGCTGGGGTCTGATCGCACTACCACGTTGCATGGCAACAACAACCCGATCTGTCGGTCCACGTTGATCGCGCGGTGCGCCAGTACCGGGTTGCACGCCCCGAGGATTAGATAGTTCTCCATGTCTTCGCCCAACTTCGCCTTCAGCGTAGCCTTAACGTCAGTCTCGGTAAGGACTCCGAAACCCTCCCCAGACAGCGCCTTTCGGGTCATTTCCACAGCCTCCTCAAAAGAGGCGCTTAGCGTGGCCGACAAAGCCAGTGCCATGTCCAACTCCCTTCACAGTCCCGCGGGTCGATCCTCCTCACGATGGAGTTCCTATGTCCTAGTTGGCCCCACGTATAGCGGACTCGACCTCTTGCGCCGAGATAGTTTTTGTGCAGAAGAACCAGTCCTCACACTCGATACCGTCGACGTGGCCGTCCATCCGCTCATTGGCGATGCCGCACGAGCCCGCAGGCGGGACGATGACAGGATCGCCCGGGCGCCAGTCCGCTGGCGTCGCTACTGAGAAGTGGTCGGCTGTCTGCAGGGCTTGGATGACGCGCAGCAGCTCGTCGAAGTTGCGGCCGAGACTAAGGGGGTAGTAGATGATCGCGCGAATCGTGCCTTCGGGATCTACGACGAACACCGCCCGGACAGCCTTTGTCGAATCCTCGCCCGGCATGATCATCCCGTACTTGCGGGCGATCTCCATCGAGACGTCTTCGATCAGCGGGAACGAAACCTCGACGTCCTTCATGCCGCGGTAGGTGATCTTCTCCTTGATGGTTCGTAGCCATGCGATGTGGCTGTAGAGCCCATCGACCGATAGCCCGACCAGCTCCGTGTGGTAGGCAGCGAACTGATCCCGCATACTCGCGAACGTGATGAACTCACTGGTACACACTGGGGTGAAGTCGGCGGGGTGGGAGAAGAAGATGACCCATTTTCCCGCATAGTCGGCTGGGAAGTTGATCCGGCCCTGGGTCGTTTGTGCAGTGAATTTCGGTGCCGGGTCACCGATTCGCGGCATGTTGGTCGCGGCGGCGGCGATTTCGGTAGTAGTCATGCGGGTTCCTCTTGTTGATGTTTGTTCATCTCGACCAGACTTCATCTCGCCGCCTCAGGAGTCAGGGGCAGCGCAAAGGCTTGCTGCTATGCGGAATCCCTTCCGCAGGTACGTCTTTGCGGCGGGGTATCGAGCGCATCACGTCATCGACGTGATGGCCGCACCCAACCCCAACCGACTTCGCCAAACGGCGACATTCCTCGGGATAGCACATTGTTGCGTCCTCAACGGATCGGGGCGAGCTGATTTATCTAGATGGAGCATCTTTGGCGACGACCTTGTCGCGGACCTCTGCCATATCGAGGGCCTTGATCCTGGCGATGAGGTCTTCCAGGGCAGCCGCCGGCATAGCACCGGGCCGACGGTAGACAAGGACGCCGTCTCGAAACGCCATGATCGTCGGGATCGCCTGGATTTCCACAGCAGCCGCTATATCGGGCTGGGCTTCGGTGTCCACTTTGGCGTGCACGACGTCGGGGTGTCGCTGCGACGAGCGATCGAAGACCGGAGCGAACGCGCGGCACGGCCCGCACCACGAGGCCCAGAAATCGATGATCACGATGGGGCTGGCGATAACTGTCGCCTCGAAATCGGCGGCGGTCAGATTTTTAATTGCCATTGAGAGTCCTTTCTTATGTAGCAATCGAACTACTAGACCAATCCCTTGAACATCACGTTCGGTCAGGCGTTCTGCGCGGCTTCCTCCCAGGCGCCGAAACCGCCCAGGATGTCGCTCACATCGACGAAACCGTTCTGCCGCAACAGGCTTGCCGCAACCGACGACCGATAACCACCTGCGCAATAGACGACCGTCGGCTTGGTAGCGTCAAGCTCCACTAGCCGAGTCGGCAGTTGGCCTACGGGGATCGAAATCGCATTCGGGATGGATCCGGCCTCCACCTCCCCCTGGTTACGAACGTCGATAATCTGCAGGTCTGCGATTCGCGAGGCGCGCTCGTCAAATGACTTGGCCGTCAACCTCGATGCCATCTGGACGTCGCCGCGGTGAGCGAACATCACCTGGTAGGGCTCTGCCACGTAGCCGATCACCCGGTCAAACCCAATGCGGGCCAAACGATTCTTCCCTTCGAGCTCCTGACCGGGCTCGGTGAACAGAACAATATCCACATCAGATGGCACCACGGAGCCCGCGAACTCGGCGTAGCGCCCTTCCAGTCCGATGTTGATCGCGTGGCGCAAATGACCCTGAGCGAACTCCTCGGGGGTGCGGCCGTCCACCAGGACAGCACCGCCCTCGATCGCCGCACGGACCTGGTCATAGGACATCGCCGTGGGCATCTTGCCCTCGTCTAACAGCCCGCGGTTCTTACGGTTGAGGATCGCGTCGTAGACGAAGTAGCCTGGCGCGGGAGGTTGCCCCTCGGTGACAAGGTTCATAAAGGTCGCTTTGTCAGGTGCCCGCAGCGCGTAGTTCGTCGCCTTCTGGTCCCCCATCGTCGACCACAGGTCCGTGGAAAGGTTCTTGCCGCACGCCGAGCCCGCGCCATGGGCGGGGTACACCCGGGTCTCATCAGGCAACGTCATCAGCTTGTCATGCAGCGAGTCGTAGAGCTTGTCGGCGAGCTCGTCGCGGGTGAAGCCAATAGACGCCAGCAGGTCGGGTCGACCCACGTCTCCTATGAATAGGGTGTCCCCAGTCATCACCCCGCAAGGCACGGTGTCGCCTGCGTGCTCGTAGAGGACCACGCTCATCGACTCCGGGGTATGCCCGGGTGTGTGGCGGAACTCCAGCGTAACGTCGCCGAGCGAATACTGTTCGCCATCGGCGACACCCATCGACTCAAACTCGGTCTCGGCGACCGAGGAATAGACGATCTTGGCACCGGCCGCCTTCGCAAGCTCGAGGTGGCCGGACAAGAAGTCCGCGTGAAAGTGAGTCTCGATGACTAGTTCAATGGTCAAACCGTGCTTTTTTGCGTCTGCGACATACTCGGCCACGTCACGCTGCGGGTCGATAACGACTGCGCGGCCGGTGGTTTCGTCACCAACCAGGTACGAAGCGTGGGAGAGGCAGGCTAGATAGTACTGCTTCAGGATCATCGCGGCCTTCTTTCTCTCGATACCGGAGCGCGCACCCTTACCTATACCCGTATGGGTATATGAACCGCCGCGGGGGCATTCTTATTTCCTCCTCGGCAATACCGGTGGTACTCCCGTTCTTTCAACCGAAACATACCCCCGCCGGTATTCTCGATCTCAGAGGCTTTCGTCACCGCCAGCCCCTGCCGAAAGGAACCTAAGCACCAGGCAGCGTCTCACCGGCTCTAGGCCGTTCTCGTAACGACGGCCATTCCCAAACACGAAGACCCCCCGAAATTCGGGGGGTCTTCACTTGTGGAGCTGCCGGGAATTGAACCCGGGTCCAACGGCCGTTCATTAAGGCTTCTCCGTGCGCAGTTCGCTATGCCTCTACTTGGATCTCTCGGTCCCGCGAACAAGCCGAGATGACGATCCCAGCCGCTGTTTGATGTCCCGGTGGCTTCCGCGGCCGAAACCACCGGTTGATCCCGCTAGCTGATGCCAGGGTCCGGGCCGCGGGAGGTCCCGGTCTGACAGACACGCAGTCGCTTAGGCAGCGAGTGCGTAGTCGCGCTGATGAGAATCGGCGCTTAATTGGTTGCAATGACGCTTACGGTGGTCTCTTGCCTGCACCGGCACGCTTCCCTTAAGTCGAGACTCGCTGTCGAAACCTTTCAGCCCCGTCATCCCGCCGACCCTCGGTGGGACACTCCATCCTACCGCCGCAGATCTACGAAGCCACCGAATTACCCGGCCATGCCACGGTAACGTGCGGGAAATCGCCGAATCTTGGGGAGTTACCACCATGCGCATGCTGCTGAGTACCTACGCCGCCGCTATGGCCAGCGCGACCGTATTCGCTGCTCAGGCGTCTGCGGATCCGTCGGTACCCAACCTTGACGGCTACGCACCGGTCGAGCCCACCGCCTATGAGACGTACTCCGCATACGCCACGACGGGTGTGCAGTTCCTCACCCCGGACGGCCTGCGCTGCCGCATCACCTCGAACTCCCGGGCCACCGGTCTCGAGGGCACGTGCTGGGGCAAGCTCCCCGGCGTCCCGGGCGACGAGAACATCGCCGCGGTGTCGCTCAATACCCCGGCCGGCAGCCTGACCCACATGCCCGACCTAGGCCAGCAGGAGATTGTCGCGCGGCCCGACGCCTCACCGGCAGGCCCGGCGCCCATCGACCCCAGCGCCTATCGCCCGCTGACCGCCGGCCAGAAGATCACCTACAGCCTCAAGTCCACCAACAAGATGATCACGTGCGGCGTGAGCGATCAGCGCGAGACGATCTGCATACTGCCCACCAACTTCACCGGCGACAGTCCGCACGGATTCGTGCTATCCCCAATCGGCAGCCGCGCCTTCTAGCGATCGCCGAGACCGAGGTTGTGGCGAAAAGATGCGAGACGAATCCGCCACAACCTCGGTCTCGGCGCGAAGGGCTCGGCGCCCATGGCTCTACTTCGTCTCGAGCCTCTTCACGAGTTTCGCGTGGGTCTTCTACCTGATCACCGTCGAACGCCAGCGCAGGCACCAACCGGCCACCGTCCTCGAATCCGTGTGAGCTACATGCCTTTTGCGCGACGCCCCAGTTCACGGGTGATCTCGCGGGTGGCGTCCCGCTTGGCCAGGTCCTGACGCTTGTCGTGCGACTGTTTACCGCGCGCCAAGGCCAATTCCACCTTGACCTTGCCGTCCAGGAAGTACAGCGACAACGGCACCAGCGTGAGGTTGCCATCGCGAATCTTGCCGACCAGCTGATCAATCTGCGCTCTGTGCAGCAACAGCTTCCGGTTCCGCAGCGGCGCATGGTTGGTCCAGGTGCCGTGGTCGTACTGCGGGATATGTAACGCGCGCAACCAGACCTCGCCGTCGTCGACGGTGGCGAACGCATCCACCAGGGAGGCCTTGCCCTCACGCAGGCTCTTGACCTCGGTGCCCACCAGCTGCACCCCGGCCTCGTACACATCGAGAATCGAATAGTTGTGCCGCGCCTTGCGATTGGACGCGATGATCTGGCGCCCGTCGGTTGGTTTTTTACTCATCGCCAGGACCTATCTACGCACATACAGACGCAAAGTCACATATGCGGTCACCCCGGCCAGCAGAATGCCTAGCGCGGCCATCTGAATCGACGCGAGGAACACATCCCCGTAGGTGATCGGGGCAATCAGGTTGGCCTGAATGAACTGTTCCAGCGCCCCGTTGAGGATGGTCACCCGCGCCACGATCAGACCGATCACCGCCAGCAATACACCGGCAAGGGCAGCGATCACCGCCTCCAACAGGAACGGCAATTGTGTGTACCAACGAGTGGCCCCCACCAACCGCATGATGCCCACTTCGGTGCGCCGCGTATATGCGGCGACCTGAACCATGTTGGCGATCAACAGAACCGCACCGACGGCCTGCACCAGCGCGATCATGAACGCCGCATCACGCAGGCTGTTCAGGACCGCGAACAAGCGATCGATCAGATCCTTCTGATTGAGCACGCCCTTCACACCGGGCTTGCCGACGAAAGACTCATCGAAATCCGCGTGCGTCTCCGGGTTCTTGAGCTTGACAATGAAGGAGGCGGGGAACGCGTCCTTACTCACGTCCTTCATCAAGTCCCGGAATTGTGGCAGCCGCTTCTCGGCGTCCGCGTACGCGTCCTCACGGTTCACGAAACGCACCGACTTGATGTCGGAACGCTTCTCGATCTCGTCGCGCAGGCTTTTGCAGATATCGCTACTGCAGTTGGTGTCGCTGGCCGACAGGTCCTCGGTGAGAAAGATCTGCGTCTCCACACGGTCCAAGTAGATGGCCTTCGAGTTCTTGGCAAGCGATATCACCAGCAGACCACCACCGAACAACCCGATCGCGATGGCGGTCGTGATGATCATCGCCACCGTCATCGTCACGTTGCGGCGCAGGCCGGTGAGGACCTCGTTGAACAGGAATCCAAAACGCATGTTCTATTCCACTTACCTATCTACCCCGTAGACACCGCGCTGCTCGTCGCGGATCAGCTTGCCCAGTTCCAACTCGATCACGCGCTGGCGCATCGAGTCGACGATGTGATGGTCGTGGGTCGCCATCAGCACGGTAGTACCGGTGCGGTTGATCCGCTCCAGCAGCGCCATGATGTCCTCGCTGGTCTCCGGGTCCAGGTTCCCGGTCGGCTCGTCGGCCAGCAGCACCAGCGGACGGTTGACGAACGCGCGCGCGATGCCGACGCGCTGCTGCTCGCCACCGGACAGCTCCGAGGGCAACCGGCTGGCCTTGCCGGTCAGGTTCACCATCTCCAGCACCTCGGGAACGATGCGGTTGATGATGTCCGTCTGCTTGCCAATCACCTCTAACGCGAAGGCCACGTTCTCGTACACCGTCTTCTGCTGGAGTAGCCGGAAGTCCTGGAACACACAGCCAATCGTCTGCCGAAGGTGCGGGATCTCGCGGCCGCGCAGCTTGTTCACATGGAACTTGGAAACCTGGATTTCGCCCTTGGTGGGCAGCTCCTCGCCCAGCAGCAGCCGCATGAATGTCGACTTACCCGAACCCGAAGGACCGATGAGGAACACAAACTCACCCTTGTCGATCTCGAGGCTCACGTTGTCCAACGCGGGCCGAGCCGACGATTTGTAGAGCTTGGTTACCTTGTCGAGGCTGATCACGGCACGCCAGTCTAGTCGGGAAACCCGTGACGACCGTGAGGGCGCACTACGGCGCGGGGGTCGCGGGCGCCGGAGGAGGCGCACCCGGCAGTGGCGGAAGCTGCGGCGGGACCACCCAGGGAGGCAACCATCCGGGCGGCTGAGGCGGGGTCGTCGTCGGGGGTGTCGGCGGTGTTCCGCTGGGCGTCAACGTCGGGAATGTCGTGACGATGGTGTTCGTCGGCTCCGTCGTCGTGGTCGTGGTGGGCGGCGTCGTGGTGACCGGACGCCTGGTGGTGCTCGGCACGGGCCGCGGCGCGGTCGTGGTGACGCTGGGCGCGGGCACCCAGGTGTATCCGGGAGGCGGCTGTGGCGGCGCGGGCTCCGGCTTGTTGATTTCGTAGAGCCAGCTTGCCGCGACGAACGCGAGAATCAGCACAGCCGTCGAGGTTCGGAACCTAGCCTTTGCTCTGATCTTGGTTCCCCAGGACAGGAGCTTCTCCCACAACGGTTCCTGGCGGGGTTCGCTCATGTGAGATCCTCGTCCTTCACGATCGGTTGCGGCTTGGTGTCAACACCCTCGCCGCGAGCCTCCTCGCGTCTGACGTCCCGTTTGAGCTCTCCGGAGCTCGACGACGACATGGTGCGCACCACCGGGCGACTGTCCCCCACCAGCGCCACGCCCGCCTTGGCCAGCGCCGCGATCACCTTGGCGCGTAGCCGCCGACCCACCTCGAACTGCTTACCGGGCAGCGACCGCGCCACCATGCGCACGTTGACCCGGTCCACCTCGATGCTCTCCACACCCATCAGCGACGGGGCATCGAGCAGCAGCTGAGACAGATCGCGATCCACCAGAGCCTGCTGGCAGACGTCGTACAACACATCATTGACCCGGGCCAGGTCCACGCTCGTCGGCACGGGGATATCGACGACCGCGCGCGCCCAATCCTTGGAAAGGTTGACCGCCTTGACGATCAACCCGTTCGGAATGGTGATGACCTCGCCCTCACTCGAACGCAACTTGGTAACCCGCAGGGTGACCTCCTCGACAGTCCCCCGGGACTCGGTGGTCTGCCCCTGCACGTACAGCTCCACCAGATCGCCGAAGCCGTACTGCTTTTCGGTGATGAGAAAGAATCCGCTCAGCAGGTCCTGGACGACGCGCTGGGCGCCGAAACCGAGCGCACCACCCAGCACGGCGGCCGGACCCGCGAGCCCGCCTATCGAAATGCCCAGTACCCCAACGACGTGCACGGTGGTGACGACAACGACCAGCACCACGACGATCCAGGAGACGACGGAGGCGAGCGCCTGCCGGTGCTTACTGGCTTCGGAGCGCACCAATGCGTCGCTCTGCGTGAACGAGCGGTCCAGCCGGCGGGTGATCTTGTGCGCGCCCCAGTTGATGAAGCGGACAAGGATCATCGCGCCCAAGACGGCGATGACGATCTGCAGGCCACTGTCGAGTAACCAGCGACCAACCTCGCTGGACCACAGGGTGTTCCAGCGCTCTTCGAGACGAAGCCCCGCCGCGTTGAACTCGGCGGCGCTAGTCATCTCGCCTATTGCGCCACCGAATGCCCGCCTCGAGGAATCCGTCGATGTCGCCGTCGAGCACCGCCGCTGGGTTGCCTACCTCGTACTCGGTACGCAGGTCTTTCACCATCTGGTAGGGCTGCAGGACATAGGAGCGCATCTGAGTGCCCCATGAGCTGCCGCCATCGCCCTTGAGCGCATCCATCTCGGCGCGCTCCTCGAGCCGCTTACGCTCCAGCAGCCTGGCCTGGAGCACGCGCATCGCCGCGACCTTGTTCTGCAGCTGCGACTTCTCGTTCTGGCAGGTGACGACGATCCCCGTCGGAATGTGCGTGAGCCGCACCGCCGAGTCGGTGGTGTTCACCGACTGGCCACCCGGTCCGCTCGATCGGTAAACGTCAACGCGCAGATCGCCTTCGGGGATGTCGATGTGATCAGTCGTCTCCACCACCGGGAGCACCTCGACATCGGCGAACGAGGTCTGGCGCCGACTCTGGTTGTCGAACGGGCTGATGCGCACCAGCCGGTGTGTGCCCTGCTCCACCGACAGCGTGCCGTAGGCGAAGGGAGCGTGCACGGCGAACGTCGCGCTCTTGATACCCGCCTCCTCCGCATAGGAGGTGTCGAACACCTCGACCGGATACTTGTGCGCCTCGGCCCAGCGGATGTACATGCGCATGAGCATCTCGGCCCAGTCCGCGGCGTCCACACCGCCGGCGCCGGATCGAATGGTGACCACGGCCTCGCGCTCGTCGTATTCACCCGACAGCAGCGTCCGGACCTCCATGGCTTCGATGTCCTCGCGCAGCTTGGCGCGGTCGGCATCGGCCTCCGCCACCACCGAGGCGTCTTCACCTTCCTCAGCGAGCTCGTAAAGCACCGGCAGATCATCGAGCCGCTGCCGGAGTGCTTCGACGCGCCGCAGCTCACCCTGCGCGTGCGAGAGCTGGCTCGTCACCTGCTGGGCACGCGCCTGGTCATCCCACAGGTTCGGGTCGGCGGCGGCTTCTTCGAGCGTCTTGATCCGGGCGCGCAGGCCGTCGACGTCGAGCACCCGCTCCACCGTGGTGAGAGTCGTGTCGAGGTCAGCGATGTCGGCTTGGCAGTCCAGATCCACAACAGTTCAGGCTACCGGGCTGCCGGAGCACAACATTCCGACCCGATAGATCACCCCTACCCGCGCGTCGCCGCGCGGATGTGATCGGCGGAATGACCCAGACGAATCGCGGCCTCCAATACCGCCGCGCGGTCCATCAATTCCGGTGGCCCCAGCGCGCCGAGAACCGCTACCACCTCGCCGTCATCGCCGAAGACGGGAACACCCAAGAACCCGATCCGGCACGGCTCGGCCAAGTCGGCTGGTTCGCTCATCATGTCCACCATGAGATCAAGAGTTCGCTGGTCAGCTTGGCGGCGCCCTCCCGCCAGCGCACTGGCGAGTGAGTAGTACTGATCCACATACATGCTCTGGCGCGCGACATAGAACCCGTCTGCACGCACCCGCGCCAACATGGCCGAGACGCGCACCCATCGCGAATCAGACACCCTCGCTCCGGCGTTTTCCAGCCATCGCCGAACCAGGGAATCCTCAGCCCATGCCATGAAGATGATCCCCGCCGGGGCCGCCAAACGGACACGGCTACCGACGGGATAGCCGACCCCCGTCGAGGAACGTCCCGACGACGAGATGACCGCCACATCGTCGCCGATGACCATCGCCATCGTGGCCAGCGCGGCAAAGTGGTCTGCAAGCTCTGCGACCTCGCGGTCCGCCGCCGCGGCGATGGCGAAGCGCGCACGCGCCGCATGACCGCCGATAAGTAGCGCCGGACCTATCGAGTACGTCTTATGCCGGGGATGGCGCTCCAGAAAGCCCGCGTCCGTCAGCGCCTGAAGTATCGCGAGAGTGGATGCCGCATTGACACCCACCGCTTCGGCGATCTCGGTCATCGATCTGGGTTGGGTGGGTCGTGCCGCCAAGTGATCCAAGATCTGCGTGGCCCGCACAACAGCGGGTGCGGGCTTCGTCATTCGCGTCCCAATCTGGTAGCAGAGTGCTACGATTTGCTATCGGATTTGATATATCAAATCCGATAAAGACATACAATAATCAACTACTAGCTACCCGGTGGATTGATCCATGCATTCCTTTGGAAAACAGCTAGCCGCACTACCAAGATCACGGTACGGCCCGTGGGCCGTTATTGCGGCCGGAGAGACAGAAACAGCGACCGCATTCGCGCGCCATATCGCGGCGAACGGCATCAACATCGTCCTGGCAGCGCATGGCGGCAGGGCCGACGCGTACACGCTGGCAGTGACCGCCGGGGTCAGCGTGCGCACCACTTCGCCCGACGTCTTCACCGGGGAGCTCGCCGGTGCCACCGACGACATCGACGTGGGCCTGTTGGTGTGCGTCACCGACGAGGACACCGGCAGCAGCCGTTTCGGCGAATCCGACCTGAATCGAATGCGGACGCTCTACCTGTGCCATCGATTCGGACACAGAATCGCCGACCGCGGTCAAGGCGGCGTCATCATGGTGAGATCGTTGGCAACGCGAGGGATGGCGCACCACACTCAGCCTCGCGGAGCCGATTCAACGTTCACGACGGGCATCCGCGACGACCTGCACAGGCAAGGCGTCGAGGTGGCCCTGTTCGACGATTACGTGCCGCACCGGCCCGCGATGGACGCCGACGACCTCGCACTGATGGCCCTGGCCCGGCTCGGACGGCGACGGCACCGTCAGTGTCTTCACGAACTTGATCAGCCGGATTGCCGCAGCGTCCGCGGCGTCAACTGACGATCCGACAGTTGTGCACCGAGCGTTCAGTTTCCCGTCCCTCCCTATCCAAACTGACGCACTGGTAAGTTCCTGACCGTGAGTCAGGAACTTAGAACTGCGCCCAAGACCGAACTGCTTCACCCCACCCAGGACGACTTCGCCGAATTCGACGGCGAGACACGTCGGCTCCTGAAGGCAACCGTCGATTGGTTCGAAGAACGCGGGAAAACCCGCCTACTCAAGGACTATGTCGACAAGGTCTTCTACCAGGACTTCCTGGACTTCGCGGCGCGCGAGAAACTGTTCGCCACCTTCCTCACCCCGGCCGCCGACGGCGCCGGGAACGCCGACAAGCGCTGGGACACCGCCCGCGTGGCCAAGCTCTCCGAGATCCTCGGCTTCTACGGCCTCAACTACTGGTACCCGTGGCAGGTGACAGTGCTCGGGCTCGGACCGGTGTGGCAGAGCACCAACACCGACCCCCGCAAGCGTGCCGCCGACCTGCTTGACGGCGGTGCCGTGGCGGCCTTCGGCCTGTCCGAGCAGGCCCACGGCGCCGACATCTACTCCACCGACCTAGTACTCACCCCCGTCGAAGGCGGGGGATACAAGGCCTCCGGTCGCAAGTACTACATCGGCAACGGCAACTGCGCCCGCATCGTCTCGGTGTTCGGCCGCGTTCAGGGCCGCGACGGCCTGGACCAATACGTCTTCTTCCTCGCCGACAGCGAGCACCCCAACTACACGGTGATCAAGAATGTCGTGCCGTCCCAGATGTATGTCGCCGAGTTCGAGCTCAACGACTACCCGGTGAGCGAAGACGACATCCTGCATGTCGGCGCGGACGCCTTCAGCGCGGCACTCAACACCGTCAACATCGGCAAGTTCAACCTATGCTTCGGCGGCATCGGCCTCTCGACACACGCTCTGTACGAGTCCGTCACCCACGCGCACAACCGCATTCTGTACGGCAACCCGGTCACCAAGTTCGACCATGTGCGCCGCGAGTTCGTGGATGCCTATGCCCGGTTGATGGGCATGAAGCTGTTCAGCGAGCGTGCCGTGGACTACTTCCGTACCGCCAGCCCCGAGGACCGGCGCTACCTGCTGTTCAACCCGGTCACCAAGATGAAGGCCACCACCGAGGCCGAGAAGGTACTGGCGTTACTGGGGGATGTCATGTCGGCCAAGGCATTCGAGGCCGAGACCTACACCACCGCGGCACGTATCGACGTGGCGGGGCTGCCCAAGCTTGAGGGCACGGTGGCCGTCAACCTGGCACTGATCCTCAAGTTCATGCCCGCCTACCTGCACCATTCGCAGGACCTCCCGGTCCCCGGAGTGCAGCTGGAAGCGCGCGACGACGAGTTCCTCTTCAACCAGGGTCCAGCCAGCGGTCTGGGCAAGGTCCAGTTCCACGATTGGCGCAAGCCGTTCGCGGAGAACGCAGGCATTCCCAATGTCGCGGCCTTCACCGAGCGCGCCGAGGCACTGGCCACCCTGGTGGCCGCGGAGAAGGACGCCATCAAGACCGCCGGACTGGATCTGCAGTTGAGCATCGGCGAGCTGTTCACCCTCGTGGTCTACGGCGGTCTGATCCTCGAGCAGGCCAAGCTGCGGGGTGCCGACGAGCAGCTCATCGACCAGATCTTCGAGATCCTCAACCGGGACTTCTCGCAGTACGCGGTCGATCTGATCGGCAAGCGCGAGGCCACCGCGACGCAACGGCAGTGGGCCAAGGACGTTATTTCAGAACCGGTATTCAATTCCGAACGCTTCGATGCGATTTGGAATCGAGTCGAGGCGCTGTCCGGCGTGTACGAAATGCGGGCCTAGTCCGCAGGTCTACCCGCGCACCCTCGGAACCGTCGCTAGCATCGGTGGGGTAACCCGTCCGCACAGGACCGCGGCCAGCCCCCTGTCGGCCAGCCCATAGCCGACGACAGCCGCTGCCCCCTGTCGGGCAGATAAGGACGTACGAGGGTGCGCGCCGTTCATGTCGCCATCGTCGGTGCGGGGCCCTCGGGCTTCTTTGCCGCCGGATCGCTGCTCAAACACTCTGATTTCGACGTGCATGTCGACATGCTCGAAATGCTCCCGACCCCTTGGGGTTTGGTTCGGTCCGGGGTGGCTCCGGACCACCCCAAGATCAAGTCGGTCAGTGCGGTGTTCGAGAAGACGGCGACGCATCCGCGTTTCCGATTCTTCGGCAACATCGAAGTGGGAGTGCAGATCACCGCCGAGGAGTTGGCGTCGCGCTACGACGCGGTGATCTACGCGGTCGGAGCCCAGTCCGACAAGCCCCTGGGCATCCCGGGCGACCAACTGCCGGGCTGCATCGCCGCCGTCGACGTGGTGGGTTGGTACAACGCCAATCCCACGCATCAGAAGGTGTCGGTTGACCTCTCGGGCAAGCGCGCCGTGGTCGTCGGGAACGGCAACGTGGCACTGGACGTCGCACGCATCCTGGGCATGGATCCGGAGTCGCTGCACACCACCGACATCGCCGACCGCGCGCTGGACTCCTTGGACCACAACGCGATCCGTGAGGTTGTGATCATCGGACGACGCGGACCACTGCAGGCCACCTTCACCCCGCTGGAGCTGCGCGAGATGGGTGAACTGCCGGGCGTCGACGTCGTGGTGGATCCCGAAGACCTGGCTGGCATCACCGATGAACAATTGGCGGCCGCACCCAAGCCCACCCGCACCAACATCGGCACCCTGCGCAAGTTCTCGGAGCGACCGCACACCGAGGGCCATCGCCGGGTGGTGTTCCGGTTCCGCACCTCCCCCATCGAGCTACATGGCGACGGCGAGGTGGAATCAATCACGCTGGGCCGCAACGAACTCGTTGACGAAGACGGATACATCGTCGCCCGTGACACAGGTGAACGCGAGACGCTGCCCACCCACCTGGTGGTACGCGCCATTGGTTATCGCGGAGTTCAGGTGCCCGGGCTGCCCTTCGATTCCCGGCGCGGTGTCATCCTCAACAACGCAGGACGCATCGAGGGCCGCGACAACGAGTACGTGGTCGGCTGGATCAAACGCGGTCCGGTCGGCGTCATCGGAACCAACAAGAGCGACTCACAGGAGACGGTAGACACCTTGCTCGCCGACGTGGCCACCGCCGACTTGGGAGCCGCGCCCGATACCGCCGCCCTGGAAGAATGGCTGTTGGGCCACGAACCGCACATCGTGTCTCAGTCCGATTGGCTGACCATTGATTCGCAGGAGCGTGCCACCGGTGAACCGCAGGGCCGCCCCCGCGTGAAACTGGAGACGGTGCCCGATCTGCTGGCCGCAACCGGACGACACGGCGAACCGTGACAGTCCACATCGTGGTGTCGCAGGTAATACCCGCCAGCTGCGAGCGCACATTCGACCTGATCCACGATTACGGCCGACGGCTGGAATGGGACACCCTGCTACGCCGCGCTTCCGTGGAGGGCGGCAAGGCTGACGTCGGCAAGGTCGCTGTCTGCACCGCACGCTGGATCCTGGGCGGATACTCGTTTCGCACCCGATACGTCACGTTCAAACCTCCGCATCTGGCCGCGATCAAGCTCGAATCCAGACCGCCCTTCTTCACGAAGTGGGCGGCGTCGCTGCGCCATGAATCCATCGACAGCGACGACACCGACCTCGCGGCCGATCACCGCGAGGAGATGTCTCTGGCGACCTACACCATGACCTTCGCCTGCCGGCCGGCGTTCATCGAGCCCATCGCGGAGCGCATGTTCAAGCGCGAGACCGAGAATCGCCTCGTCGCATTGGCGAACTTTCTGCAGGCGACGTAGCTACAGCGGCGGGGGCTCATAGTACCGCGGCGGCGGCTCGTGTTTTTTGGCCGGATCCTCGGTTGATGACGGCCCCCCAATAGGTCCGGGAGGTGGCGGCGGCGTTGATGGCGGGGGCGGTGGCGGCACCGGATCGATGTTTTCGATCGATGGTGGCCCACTCGGATACTGCTGCGGCGTTGGCCCAACCGACGGAGCCAGCAGCACATCCCAACGTTCGGGATTCTTCGGCGAATACAACACCGGAATCAGATCGCCAATGCGCGGCCAGTTGTTGACGTCACGGACAATCTGCCGGTAGGTGATGTATTCGGCGACCGTCGGACCATTGATGGCACCGGTGATGGTGACCAGCTGCCCGCCCGTCACCCCCTCAGGACGGGGGCTGACCCCGGTCACCAACAGGGTTCCTTCCGCCGCGTTCATACCGGGTTGAGCCTGCCGACCGCGTCGCATCTGCATGATGACGAAAACGAGCGATCCGCCGATCAGCAGTAGCACCAGGAATTCCCACACACGTCCATGGTAGGACTGCAGGCATGACGCCCACCGTGTCCTTGCGCGAAGACCGTCGGCTGGCACTCGAATTGGCCGACGCCGCCGATGAAATCACCACGTCGCGGTTCGGCGCGCTCGATCTTCGGGTGGACACCAAACCCGACCTGACCCCGGTGACCGACGCGGACACCGGGGTGGAATCCGTCCTGCGCTCGCTGCTGCATCGATCGCGCCCGGCGGATTCGGTACTCGGCGAGGAGTACGGCGGCGAGGCCGTATTCACGGGTAGGCAATGGGTGGTCGATCCCATCGACGGCACCAAGAACTTTGCGCGCGGGGTCCCCATCTGGGCCACGCTCATCGCGTTACTTGAGGACGGCGTACCCGTCGTCGGTGTGATCAGCGCTCCGGCACTGTCCCGCCGGTGGTGGGCGGCCGCCGGGCTCGGCGCCCACAGCCGTGTCGGGTCGGGTGACGATCGACCGATCCACGTCTCCGGAGTCGACCAACTGGCGTCGGCAAGCCTGTCGTTCTCCAGCCTGTCGGGGTGGGCGGATCGCGGGAAACGCGATCGATTCCTCGACCTGACCGACGAGGTGTGGCGGGTCCGGGGATACGGCGACTTCTTCTCATATTGCCTGGTGGCCGAGGGAGCGGTCGATATCGCTGCCGAGCCCGAGGTCTCGTTGTGGGACCTGGCCCCGCTGGATATCTTGGTCCGCGAGGCTGGCGGCCGGTTCACGAGCCTGGCCGGCGAGCCCGGTCCGCATGGCGGCAGTGCGGTAGCGACCAACGGGTTGCTGCATGACGAGGTGCTGCGCGCCCTCGCCTAAGACCCCTGCTCGTGCACCGAAACACGATGCGATCTGGGCCTCGTTTTGTGCGGATCTTACCGCTAAGTAAGATACGGTTCTTACTTCGGAGTAAGGTACCGATCAGATACTCCGGCAGAACCCCACTTTGACCCCAGAAACGGCTGGTGACATGACCAACACGTTGACCCCGCGCGACGAGAAAAAGGCCGCCAAGAGCAAGAGCCTGGCGAAGCACGAGACAGGCGTAGGCCTCCAGAAGCACAAGCGCGGCGCGATCGACATCCTGATCGCGGTGCTGACCCCGATCGCGGGTTCGGAACTGCTGGACAAGTACAACCTGCGCGGAGCCTTCAACAAGGGCATCTTCGAGACCACGAAGGGCTTGTTCACCACCCTTGGCGTTGCCAACCGCACCTTCAAGAAGGTGACCGGCAGCAAGGGCGCGCCCAAGCGCCTCGACAAGGCGAACGCCGACTTCTTCGACCTCAACCCCGAGGACGAGCAGAAGATGATCGCCGACACGGTGAAGGAATTCGCCGTCGAGGTCATCCGCCCCGCCGCCTACGAATCGGACAAGAACAAGGCGTACCCCGCCGACCTGCTGAGCAAGGTCGCCGAGCTGGGTGTCACCGCCATCAACATCCCCGAGGACTTCGACGGCATCGCCTCGCAGCGCTCGACAGTCACCAACTCCCTTGTCGCCGAGGCCCTTTCGTACGGTGACCTTGGTTTGGCGCTGCCGATTCTGGCACCCTCGGGTGTCGCTTCCGCACTGACCAACTGGGGTAGCGCCGATCAGCAGGCCACCTACCTCAAGGAGTTCGCGGGCGAGAGCGTGCCGCAGGCCTCGGTTGTCATCGCCGAGCCGCACGCGCTGTTCGATCCCTTCAGCCTCAAGACCACGGCCACCCGCACCCCTAGCGGTTTCCGGCTCAACGGCGTCAAGTCGCTGGTGCCCGCCGCCGCCCAGGCCGAGCTGTTCATCGTGGCCGCCAACTACAACGGCCGCCCGTCACTGTTCATCGTCGAGTCCGGCACCGAGGGCATCACCGTCGAGGAAGACCCGAGCATGGGTATCCGCGGCGCGGCACTGGGTCGGCTGAACCTGAACAACGTCGCGGTTCCCGCCTCCGGGTTGCTCGGTGAGGACGGAGCCGGCGAGTCCGATTACTCCGAGGCCGTCGCACTGGCTCGCCTTGGTTGGGCATCGCTCGCGGTCGGCACCGGCCAGGCCGTACTCGACTACGTGATCCCCTACGTCAAGCAGCGCGAGGCATTCGGCGAGCCCATCGCCCGCCGCCAGGCCGTTGCCTTCATGTGCGCCAACATCGCCATCGAGCTCGACGGCCTGCGGCTGGTCACGCTGCGTGGCGCCTCCCGCGCCGAGCAGGGCCTGCCGTTCATCCGCGAGGCCGCTCTGGCCCGCAAGCTGGCCACCGACAAGGGCATGCAAATCGGCCTCGACGGCGTGCAGCTGCTCGGCGGCCACGGCTTCACCAAGGAGCACCCGGTGGAGCGCTGGTACCGCAACCTGCGAGCCATCGGTGTCGCCGAAGGCGTCGTAGTCCTCTAAGCCCAGAACCTCTACTAAACGAAAGTCTTTCCATGGCAATCAATTTGGAACTCCCCAAGAAGTTGCAGGCGGTTCAGGAGAAGGGGCACCAGGGCGCTGCCGAGCTGGTACGGCCGATCTCCCGCAAGTACGACCTGGCCGAGCACACCTACCCCGTCGAGCTGGACACCCTGGAGACGCTGTTCGCCGGCGTCACCGCTGCGGGCACGTTCGCCTTCGCCGGGGCCGAGGCCTTCCGCGCCGAGGAGAACACCGAGAAGCAGAACGTCAACGGCGCCAACATGTCCGCGCTGCTGAACGCCCTCGAAATGAGCTGGGGCGACTGCGGTCTGCTGCTGACCATCCCCTTCCAGGGGCTGGGCAACGCCGCGGTGTCGAGCGTGACGACCAAGGAAGACGCCGACAAGTTCGGCAAGGTGTGGGCCGCCATGGCCATCACCGAACCGGGCTTCGGGTCGGACTCGGCGGCGGTCACCACCACCGCCAAGCTCGACGGTGACGAGTACGTCATCAACGGCGAGAAGATCTTCGTCACCGCCGGTTCGCGCGCCACCCACATCGTGGTGTGGGCGACCCTGGACAAGACCAAGGGCCGCCCCGCCATCAAGTCCTTCCTGGTGCCACGTGAGCACCCCGGCGTCACCATCGAGCGTCTCGAAGAGAAGCTCGGCATCAAGGCCTCCGACACCGCGGTCATCCGCTTCGACAACGCGCGGATCCCGAAGGACTACATCCTGTCCGACCCGGAGATCAACACCGAAAAGGGTTTCGGCGGTGTGATGAGCACCTTCGACAACACCCGCCCGATCGTGGCGGCGATGGCCGTGGGTGTCTCGCGGGCCTCACTCGAGGAACTGCGCAAGATCCTCGAGGACGCCGGTATCGACATCTCCTACGACAAGCCGGCACACGCTCAGCACGCGGCCGCCGCCGAGTTCATCCGGATGGAGGCCGACTGGGAGGCGTCGTACCTGCTGACGCTGCGCAGCGCCTGGCAGGCTGACAACAACATCCCCAACTCGATGGAAGCCTCCATGGCCAAGGCCAAGGCCGGCCGCGTCGGCAGCGACATCACCCTCAAGGCCGTCGAAATGGCCGGCACCACCGGCTATTCCGAGCGCACCCTGTTGGAGAAGTGGGGCCGCGACTCGAAGATCCTGGACATCTTCGAGGGCACTCAGCAGATCCAGCAACTGGTGGTCGCCCGCCGTCTGCTGGGGCTGAGCTCCGCAGAGCTCAAGTGACGCACTGATCAAGATCAATTGCGGCCCTTCCGGGACTTATCCCGGAGGGGCCGCACCATTTCGACGAGGCCGCTGAGCGAAGACTGGCAAAGACAGCTAAGCTCCCGTTTCTATCGACGCGACACATCATCTTGTGGAGGACATATGTGGGTTCGGTCAGGTCTGCTCGCCGCGGTGAGCTGCGCACTCATTCCGTTCGGCGCCGGTGTTCCGGTTGCTAGCGCGGAGGAGTCGACCTGCGCTGCAATCGACCAGATGTCGAAGGCAGTCGACGACCCGGCCAACAACGGTCCGATCGTCACCGAAGCCCTGATGTACATCCGCGGCGACAATCCCGCCTACTCCGGACTGGACCGTCAGGTCGAGGCCATCGGGCAGGCCCGCGACATGTGGGGGCGGGCCAACGATGGCGTGCGGGCCAATCTGGACGGTGTCACCGAGCCCGGCGCACGCCAGCAGCTGACGGCCTACGCCGACGGCCTGAGCGGTGCCTACGACCTCGCGGGGGCCTGGCTGGCCGCCACCCCGGAGGTGCGCTCCTCCCCCGAGATCATCGATCGCGGGGCCGCGGTCGGCGGCCTACTGTTCGACGGCGTCAACAACTTCCACGTGCTGGCCAACATCTGCAACGGTGGCCGTCACTAGGCGTGCGACTCAACCTGGCCGACGCACGCCACCGCTTCCAGACGGCGGCGGTGGCAAGGCTGGCAACGGTCAACAAATCCGGTGTGCCGCATGTGGTTCCGGTGACCTTCGCCATGGCTGACGACACCATCTGCTGGGCGATTGATCACAAGCCGAAGTCACGCAACGATTTACAGCGATTGCGCAACATCGCAACGAACCCTGCGGTCAGCTTCCTGGCAGATCACTATGACGAGGATTGGTCGGCGCTGTGGTGGGCACGCGCCGATGGCATCGCGCGGACGCTCGATACGCCCGATTCCTCCTGGATCGACTTGCTGGCCAACAAATATCGGCAGTACCGAGAGACGCCCCCGACCGGCCCCATGGTGCTGACCGATGTATCCCGGTGGAGCGGATGGGCCGCCTCCCCCGTTTCGGTCTGATTACTCCGGCCTGATCCCGTCACGTTCGCAGTCCGCGAGCAGTAGTCGCTTGATGACCTTGCCGGTCGAGGTACGCGGCAGTGCCGTGACGAAGTACACGTCACGGGGGACATGGAACTTGCTGAGCCGGTTCTTGATGAAGGCGCGCACCATGTCGCCGTCAAGGCCGGCGTCCTTGTGCAGCACGACGAATGCCGACAGCCGCTGGCCGAAGCTGTCATCGGACGTCCCGACGACGGCCACATCGGCAACCTGTGGCAGGAAGGCCAACGCGTCCTCCACCGGCCTGGGGAACACGTTTTCACCGCCGGAGATGATCATCTCGTCATCGCGACCGTCAATGTACAGACGGCCATCGGCGTCCAGGTGGCCCAGATCGCCGGTGTCCAGCAGACCGTTGACCGACGCCGGTGACGGGTCGGCCACGTACCCGTCGAACAACATCTCATTGCCGACGAAGATCCGGCCCGTCACACCGCGCGGCACCGGACGCCGGTCGGCGTCGAGAATCGCGACGGTGGTGCCCAGCGGCGGCCGGCCTACCGTGGTGGGGGCGATCGCAAGATCCTCGGGGTCGGCGATGGTGGCCCAGGACACCTCTGTGGATCCGTAAAAGTTGTAGAGCACTTCACCGAATGCCTCGGTAAATCGTTGTACCAGTGAGGCATTCAGCGGTGACCCGCTGCAGGCGACCAGCCGCAGGCTCGATGTGTCGTACTTCTGGCGCACCTTGGCGGGCAGATCGACAATGCGCTGCAGCATGATCGGGACGGCGATCAGCGTGGTCACCTTGCGGGTCGCGATGGCGCGCAGGCACTCCTCCGGATCAAACTTCTCCTGCAGGATCACCGACGCCCTCAATGGTGTGCTGATCTGCAGACAACCCAGCCCCCAGGCATGGAAGACGGGGGCCGAGATGAGCATGGTCTCGTTCATCTTCATCGGCATCCGCGACAGCATCGCGGCGATGACGGCGAACCCGCGCGGGGTGGGCCGCAACGCTCCCTTGGGCGTTCCCGAGGTTCCGGAGGTTTGCACCACCTGGTGGCCAGGCCGGGTAGGGGGCAACACCCCCGGCTTGTCGGCTACCACGAAATCATCCAGCCCGCGGCGCCCGTTGATGGCGCTGCGGCGGCCGGTGCTAATGATCTCGACCTCCCAGGGCACATACCTGACGAGTTCGTCCAGATCATCGTCGACGAACACCTTGGTCAGATTGTTACGTGCCACAGCAATCTGGATCTGAGTTGCTGCCAACGCGTTGTTGAGCAACATGACATCCACCCCGAGCATGCCGAAGGCAATGAGGCACTCCACCATGGCAATGTTGTTGCGGGCCAGCAGGCCAATCTTGGAGGTTTCGTTGATGCCATCGCGCATCAGACCGGTGGCCATTGCCTCGGCGCGCCAATCAAGTTGCTCAAAGGTCAGCTGCCCGGCGTCGTCGGCAATTGCGAGCTGCTTGGGGGCGCGCGCCGCGGCGGCCGCGTATCCGCCCTGGAGGGTGAATCCCCACCGCGCCAGTGAACCCAATTGACGAAGGCCGCGATCGGGGCGCGGGATACGCACCACACCCACCCCGATCATCAGCCGGGCGATGCTAACTTGAATATTTCCGTTTTCACCCATGTTGGACACGTTGGAAGTTGACGCGCCGGACAAATAGTCATCAATTCTGTCCAGCCCGGCCATCAACCATTGGTTGACGGCCACGCTTGGCTTCTTGATACCGGCGGGCAGGACCGAAGCCGCCCGCAACACCGTGATGCGAACCCGGGTCTGCGCGGACCGCTCCTCGAACAACCGCACGGAGATCAGCCCGTCGTTGTCGACCCCCTCGATCGCGAGGCTCTCCTTGGTGTTGCTGAGAATCAGGCGCACACGAGCCTTGGTCTTGGCGGACAGCACCAGGTATTCGGGGTCAGGTCCCGTCTCGGTGCTCTCGATCAAGGTCTCGCAGGAACCGACCCCGGTAAAGAACATGGGGTACATGTCGGGTGAGCTGATCAGCTCCCACACCAGCCCACGTGGGTGCTTGAGCAACTTGTCGCAACTAATTACATCAGCGACCATAATGGTGGCCCTACCTGGGGTTTTCGGTCATGCACCGCGCGAGCGTACCCGATGACGCGCATCACTGCCCAGGAACTGTTGTGGTTCATATCACTGATGTGACCAGATTGCCGAGCACCGGCCCGGGCGAACCACGGGCAACCTCGACGGGACATGCCTGACCGGCAAATCCACCGCCGCCTGACGGTGGGACAACACCGTGGGGTTCACTCCCCGATCGGGCGCCGAGCCACTGGCTACCGCGAGAGGGGGCCGCGCCTAGATGTGCGGGGCCTCGCGGATCTTGCTGCCGTCGTTCCCGAGCGTCTTGCAGTACATCGTGACCGAGGTACGGGTCGCGGAGATTTCCAGGTTCGACGCGTCACGCCCACGTTGGTCCTTGAGCATCTTGCTCACCGCATCGTTCTGCTTCTGTTCCTCGGCGGCGATGAAGTTCTTGCACGTTGTGTCGCCACCCTGATTGATGACACCCGAGCACCCCGTCATGAGGGCGACTGCCACGAAACCGGTTCCAGCCAACACCTTCACAGCGGTCATCCGGTGACAGTAACTCATCACCGACCCAGCTCGGGCAGGATGTACGTTGAGCCGGAGATAGGGAGGGTCATGTTCCATCTGTTCACCGAGCGCTCACGGCAGGTCATCGTGATCGCACAAGAGGAAGCACGCGAACGGCAGCACAACTACCTCGGAGCAGAACACCTCCTGCTGGGTCTGGTCGGTGAAGGAACCGGGCTGGGGGCTCGGCTACTCGCGACGGCCGGAGTTCGCTTTGAGAACGCGACTCGGGTGATTCAGCTGATCGTCCCATTGGGCCAGGAGCCACCCACGGAGAAGATGCCGTTCACCCCGGGAGCCCAGCGGACCCTCGAGCTGGCAATGACCGCGTCGACAAGCAGGCGGCAGACGGAGATCTGCACCGGACACCTGCTGTTGGGCCTCGTCGACGCCGCAGATCCCATCATCATCCAGATATGGGAGAAACTCAGCGTGGATGTTCTCGACCTCTGGGATAACGTCCGGGCGCACCTGGACGAGAACCTCGGCGATTAGGCGTGCACGGGCTGTGACTGCGCGGCGATGCCCTGCTCACCCGCGCGCGCGGTCCGCCGCAGAGCCCCGTACTCGCCGATGTATCCGGCCACACCGCCTATCGCGGGCAGCATTCCGAGATAACGGAAGATCGGTTTGGGTTGCGGCCGCTTCTCCAGCTCGCCGGCAATGGCGCGCAGGATGCCCGCAAGGTGCCACAGGGTGCGGGCCAGGGCAAACGGCGACCAGCTTCGGGGCGTCTCCGGTTCCTGATCATCAGCGCCGACCAGCGCCTCGTCGCCGAGGGTGCGATCGCACAGCACCTTCGCAAGCAGCCGGACCTGCTCCTGGTGATCATCGATCCCGAACTCACGGGCAATGGCGACCAGCACGATGGCCTGGTTGGAGAATCCGAGGAGGTCCTGCACGGGTAGCCGAGCCGCGAGTGCGCCGAAAATCCCTGGGAAGGCAACGAATACAGTGTTGACGGCGCCGACGCGCTGCACCCACCAGTGCGCCTTCCCGCGGGTGTCTAGCTGCTCCCATGCCTTCGTGCCGGGGGTGGTCGCAGTGTTCAAAGCACAGGCCAGCGCATCCAGCGCCTTGTCGACGACTCCCTCGCCGTCGCCCAGCTCATAGGTGCGCTCCTTGAGACCGAACGGATCGGACTGCGCCAGGACGGTGAGCACGGGGTTGATCACCCGGACCGCGCGGCTCAATGCGTCGGCGATATCGGCATCGGTGAGCACGGCATTAGGTAGCGCAATGAGACCCATACACCCATCATCTCGCGCCAGACACCGACGCGCGCGGCCGGGACCAACTCCCCCGAATTCAGATCGTCAATTCGCCACGGCGTAAACATGTTCGGGCGTAATGTGCCCTCAGCACGACAAGATCACAACAAGATAAGGATGGGCAATGAAGCTCATGGCCCCGATCCCTCAGAATCGCGAGGGATGACTCGTGGCACTCGCAGCAACTCTGATCACTGCCTGCACCACCGCGGTCGGCGCGACAGCATTCGGCGCCTCGCTCGCCATCACCCCGCAGCCGCCGGACACCATCCTCTACGTCATCAGTTCAGATCGCCCGATATCGGCGATCACGTGGAGAGACAGCCTTGGGCATATGCGCGAACAGCCCGTCGATGGCACTCAGCACACCTGGTCCTGGACCTTCACCAGCGATATCAGCGATCCGCCGTACTTCGTCAGCGCCCAATCCGCCGGCGCGCCCGTCACCTGCCGTTTGATCGTCAACGGCAAGGTCAAGGTCGAGGACACTGCCGCGGGACAGGATTCAACCGCTATCTGCCACGGATAACCCAGGCGCGGTAGTGGCGTGGCTCAGCGGTGCTTCGCGGCGGTGAGCCAGATCCGGTTGCGTTGACCCGCCGCCCATGGCTACTTGGTCATGGTGGCGAGGTTATGCCACAAGTGACGCAGGCTGTCGGTGCCGCCAAACAGGGTGGTGAAGTGCGTCGAGTCGATGAGCACGATGTCGCCGGAGCGCTTACCGGCTGGAGGCATCCAGATGACCGCATTGAACTCGGTGTTCCCTGCCGCGGTGAAGGGATGCGGACGGTTCGGGTCGACCTGCTGGCGCCCGAGCACACGCACGTCGTTGCCCTCCTGTGCGGTGAGTTGGTAGTGCGGCAGGTGCGGGTGAAAGTTGAGCGTGGTGACGTTGTCCAACAGTCCGGCGCCGTCGAGGTCACGAAAACCGTTGAGCGGTGCGATCTGCGTGGTGCCCTCGACGACCGCAGGTCGAAGGCCCCAGGTGTTGTGTACCGGCACGTTGAGCGCCCTCATCAGCGACCGGGTGTATTGGCTGAAGCGCTGTTGACGGGGAACCAAACGGTCACCGTGGTGCTCGTACTCGACCTGACGTTGCGCGTAGTCCTCAGTGAATCCGACATCGTGATGCGGAGCGAGCAGCAGACAGGTTCCTTCGCGCTGGAGCCACTCGATGATGGCGGCGATCTCTTCGGGTGCCGCTTCCTGCTGAGACAGCAGATGGTCGAGGCCGAACACCATGAGCGTGTCGGTGTCGTCGAGTATCCGCTCGTCGATGGGGAGCCTGTAGCCCGCTTGGTCGATACGTTGGAACACCGCCACCGGGTGCCCGGTGGCGGCTTCGGCCACTGACTGGAAATCCAGTGTGGAGCGGTGGAAGAGCTCCAGGGTTCCCGCGATTCCCTGGAGGAAGTTCGCCTCGGCGTACTCTGGAGTCTCGTAGGCCGGCCAGGCGACATTGCGCACTTCGGTGATCGTGGAGAACCGGTTCTCCATCGATGCTGGATCACGTTGCGATTCCCAGGGATAACTCCACGTCCAGTAGATGCTGACGCGCCGCCCGCCGGTGTGCGCGCGGGCAACGTGGCTCTGGTTGTAGGTCCGCGCCTTCGGCAGTGCGTTCATGACGGGTCCTTCATTCGCCGAGCATGCAGAGGTAGCGGATCGCCCGTAGTCCGGGCAAAAAGAAGTACGCACCACCGGTGACGGTTGTGAAGGCCGGAAGTCCTTTGTGTACCTTGCGGATCGGACGCCTGGGTACCGTGAAGTCCATCGTTCCGTCCTGGGTACCGCAAATCGGGTCGTGCTCGTTGCCGAGTTCGTGGAACGTCTCGTCGTTAATCCACACGTTCTGGGCAAACTCGAACTGGCGGACTAGGTCTGCACAGATGATGAACGCGGCAATCCCGCGGTCGGCGCCGTCATCGGGGGCGTCGACGGGCAGGGCGGCACCATAGGTCGCCCCTCGCCGAATCATCCGACGCCGGTTCATGTAGTGCCCGGTGTCTCGCGGGTTGAGTCGACGCGCATGGGCACCCAACGGACACGCATAGCCGAGAGGATCCATCTCCTTGTAGTTGAAGTCGTTGTTGCGCATCGGATCTGCACCCAGTTCGGGATCGTCTTCGGTGGGTGCCAGCACCAACGGGGCACCACTGCGCCATCGACCCATGAATTTCGCGGCGAGCAGCTCCGCATCGGCGGGGGTGTCCGCCTGCTCTCTCAGGTAGTCGCGGAACACTGCGACGTGTTCTTCGAGCCGTCGGTAGGCCATGTAGCTTCCATTGCGCGATAACAACTCGGGCTGAGGAAGATCGGCCACCGGGCCGTTCTCGTCGGGGTAGCCGAGGATGAATTCGCCCGGTTCCAGCGCTGGGCCCGAACCGGGGGGCGGCTCCTCCCCCGAGCCCTTGATTACCGGTTGCGACAATCGGTCTCGGAAGCCGAAGTGGTCGTGGGCGTAGTTGAACGGCGGCGTCGCATTGAGGTCGAGAAACGACAGGCTGCGGACGCCATCCGTTCTCGCCAGAAGGGCGTCGTGCTCTCGCAGCGAGCGGACGCACTGCTCATCGGTGCGGGAGAACAAGATCGCAATCGCATGCAGATCATCGCCTGCCAATCCACCGACCCAGTGCTGTGGTGCGTTGGCGCCGACGTCCCCCAGGATGCTCGCCCGTGCGGGCATGCCCTCGCGAAACTCGTCGGGGAATGTCGCCAACGATAGTTTGGGCACGCCGAGCGCGCGTAGCCCATTCCAGGTGAACGCCACGGTGATCCAGCGGTCGGACTGATCCGTGGTGGCGCTCACATCGGCGGCCGATTGCACCAGGTCAGCCAGCTCCGACAGCCACACCCGGCCACCCTCGGCGGTGTCAAACGTCAGAAACTCATAACGCCCGGTGATCGCCGGAGTCCGGGTCAGCAGGATGTGCTGAATATCGTCGAGCTCAAGCATCTGCTTACGCTTCGAGGCTGTTCACTGCATCTGGTCGAGCATGTTCGAGAAGGCCGCCTTCAACCGCAGAGCCTTCTTGATCTCGTCAGCTGTCACGTACGGATACTCGCCGTACTCCAGGAAGCTCGGCACCTGGTGATCGCGGACGAACGTGATGAAGGCCTCCGGATTCTCCTTCCAATCCTCGGGAAACCCCTCAAGGTTCGTAAAGACGGTGGTGATGCCCGTCGCGCTGAAGAGCTGCACCGCGTCTTCGGTGTACTTGTCGAAGTCGGTGTCGAAGATTCCTTGATACTGGAAGTGCAGGCCGGAGCCCACATCGAAGAGCACCCAGCGGAGGTAGTGCAATCGCAGCGGCGCCAACGCCTCTGGGCTTGCTGCGATGGTCTCCTCGATGGTCTTGCCGTACGCACGGACCGCGTCCTCGCGACCTTCCTTCACCTTCGCGATGATGGAAAAGCCATGGCAGGCCGGCGTCCTGGGGTACACGGGGCCATATCGCCCACGCTCGAGCTCGAAGTAGCCCTCCTTCGGGATGGCCACCGCCGCGGGGTTGCTCCAGTCGCGCTCGTGCGTAGCCATGTCATGACCTCCTCGAAGGACGCGATCAGCGGACAGTAGCACCGTTAGTCCAACAATCACCGGGCATTTGGCATCGATAATCTGAACGTGAACTTCGGCGCCCAATAGCTCATGACGTTAGAAGAGCGGAGAATCACGCCCCCCAGCTCAGCGGTGCTTCGCGACGGTGAGGAGTACCGCCGAATCCGCCAGCGCCTGTAACGAGTGCCGGGCATCGGGGATCTCGATCAGATCTCCGGCACGGCCGTCCCAATATTCGTCGCCGACCACCAGCCGAACTGAACCCTGAATGACGTAGATCGTGGCCTCGCCCGGATTCTCATGCTCGCCCAGGGCGGAACCCTCGCGCAGTGCGATGACGGTTTGACGCAACACACGCTCATGGCCACCGACGACGGTGTCCGCGGCATTGTGGCCGTCGGCGGCGCGCTCGAACAGCTGCCGTATCAATGCGTCGATCGAGTGCTTCTGCATACCTGCCATTCCATTCCTCGGCGACGGGCCCGTCAACCCTCCCTCAACCCTTCTTCAGCTCCTCGGCGAACATCACGAGGATGTCGCTGGGACCGCGAAGGTACGTGAGCTTATAAATGTCCTCGTAGGTCGCGACACCGCGAAGCGGATGGCAGCCGTGCCTGGCGGCTATTTCGATGGTCTCGTCGATGTCGTCGACCGAGAACGCGACGCGGTGCATGCCAATCTCGTTGGGACGAGTGGGTTTCGACTCGATTGCTTCGGGATGGATGTACTCGAAGAGCTCGATGCGACCATGACCGTCTGGCGTCTGAAGCATCGCGATGTTCGCGTGGTTGCCGTCCAGACCGACGGCGGTGTCGGTCCACTCACCACTGACGGTGGCGCGACCGACGACTGTGAGACCGAGGTCGGTGAAAAACGCGATAGCGGCTTCGAGATCACGAACGGCAATGCCCACGTTTTCGAGCTTGATGGCCATCGCAGGGATGCTACCGAGCCCGGCAGCGAGAGTTGTCGAACATCTCAGGGCAAGAAAAAACCCCAGGCCAGAGGAAATTAATCCTCTGGCCTGGGGACCTAGTAGCGGGGACAGGATTTGAACCTGCGACCTCTGGGTTATGAGCCCAGCGAGCTACCGAGCTGCTCCACCCCGCGGTGGTGAACACAAGGTTACCGGGCGCAGTGCGTGGCGCCAAATCGTTAACCTGGCCTGCACGTTCTCGGCACCGAGAAGTGGTTTCGTCCCTGCCACTTGCGCTTTCACGCGGTGGCAGGGACGACCCGTTTCTACTTGGCCTGTGTGAACTTGGTCATCGCGTCGTCGAGGCTCTTGAGGGCCTGTCCGTACCGTGCGAAGTCCCCACTCTTCTGGGCGTCCTTCACCTCTCCGATGGCCTTCTGAACCTCCTGCAGCGCGGCAGCCTTCGCAGAGGACAGATCCGAGGACCCTGCGGGCGGCGGCGCCACCGGAGGAACGATCGGAACACTCTGACCGATCGGCGGCGGCGCGTTGACGCTTCCCGGTTCGGCCGCAGGAGCCGTGGCCGTCGCACCGGCCCCCGGCCCGAACACCATGTCGAGCGCGTCCCTGACCGTGGTCGCATAGCCGACCTTGCCGTTGTAGAACATGCCCACACGGATCAGACGCGGATACGACGACTGATCACCCTGACCCGGCGAAGCATACAGCGGTTCGACGAACAACAGTCCCCCGTTGGCCACCGGCAGCGTGAGCAGGTTGCCCCATTTGAGGATGTTCTGGTTCTTGATGATGCCGACGTGTGAGGACACCAGGTTGTCGGTGGTGATGGCGTTGTTCACCAGCTTGGGGCCCTGCACAGTTCCGGGAACCGTCAAAACGGTTATCTTCCCGTAGGTTTCAGGATCGGAACTGGCACTGACATAGGCCGCCAGGAAATCCCGCTGGAAGCGGTTCAGCGCGCTCGTCAATTGGAACGACGCCGAATTGTCATTCTTGTTAATATCTTTCGCCACAATGTAATACGGCGGCTGCGACCCGGTAGGTGCGTTCGGATCATCGGGCACCTGCCAGAAATCACTGGTCGAGAAGAACGTCACCGGGTCATTGACGTGGTAGCGCGCCAACAGGGTCCGCTGCACCTTGAACAGATCCTCCGGGTAGCGCAGATGCCGCGCGAGATCCGAGGAGATGTCGCTCTTCGGCTTCACGGTTCCCGGGAAGACCTTCATCCATGCCTTAAGCACGGGATCCTTCTCGTCCTGCTGGTACAGGGTCACCGTGCCGTCGTAGGCATCCACCGTCGCCTTCACCGAGTTCCGGATGTAGGAAACCTGCTGGTTGGGCAGGGCTCCCCCGGTCCTGCCGACCTGGCTGTCGAAGGTGGCCTCCGACAACGACGTCTGCTGCGAGTACGGGTAGTTATCCAGTGTGGTGTAGCCGTCCACGACCCAGACCATGCGCTTGTCGACGATCGCGGGGTAGGTACCACTGTCGACGGTCAACCACGGCGCCACCGCTTCCACGCGGCGGCTCGGATCGCGATTGAACAGGATCTTGCTGTTGTCTCCAATCACATTGGAGAACAGGAAGTTCCGCTCGGCATACTTCAGACCGAACACCGTCCGCGCCAGCGCACCGCCGACGGGAACGCCGCCGGTGCCGGTGTAGGTGCTGTTCTTGGTGCCGGCATTGTTCTCGTAGTCGTACTCGCGGTCGTTGCCGTTCTTCCCGACGATCGCGTAGTCGTTGGTATCGCTGGCGATGATCGGGCCGTAATACACGCGCGGCTGAGCCAGCGGCGCCGGGCCGTCGGACAGAACCTTGCCGCCGTCGTCGACGGCATTCACCAGGAACTCCGGGTACCCACCGTTCTCGTCCGGCTTGTCTGCCACTCCGCGCACGGTGTTGGCCGGTGCCGCGATAAACCCGTTGCCGTGCGTGTACACGGTGTGCCGGTTGATCCAGTCGCGCTGGTTATCACGAAGTTTGGCCGGATCGAGCTCGCGGGCGGCGACCACATAGTCGCGCAGCGAGCCGCTCTTGTCCTGGTATCGATCGATGGACAACGAATCAGGGAAGGCATAGAAGTTCTTGCCCTGCTGCAATTGAGTGAAGGCCGGGCTCACGATGTTCGGGTCCAACACGCGAATGTTGGCCATCGTCGCGCGATCGGCGGCAACCTGCTTAGCCAGCGTTTCGCTCCCCGTGGGCGCCGATGCCGTACCGCTGTAGTCGCGGTACGTCACGACGTCATCTGTCAGGCCATAGGCATCGCGTGTCGCCTTGATGCTGCGCGCGATGTACTCGCTTTCCTTCTGCGCCGCATTGGGTTTAACGCTGAATTGCTCGACGATGAGCGGCCACCCGGCACCGACCACCAACGAGGACAGCAGCAGCAGCGCCAACCCGATCGCGGGGATCCGTAGATCCTTGAGCACCAGGGCAGAAAACACCGCGACCGCGCAGATCACCGCGATGGCCAACAGGATCAGCTTGGCCGGCAGCACCGCATTGATATCGGTGTAACCGGCACCGGTGAACGGCTTGCCGGCGCGCGTGTGTGAGAGCAGCTCGTACCGATCGAGCCAGTACGCGGCGACCTTGAGCAGCACCAGAACTCCGGCGAGAGTCACCAACTGGATACGGGCCGGACGTGACAGCGTGCCGGCACGACCGGACAGCCGAATGCCGCCAAAAATGTAGTGCACCAAGGCGTTGACGACCAGCGCGACGAACACGGCAATGAACAGGTAGGTCAGCACGAATCGGTAGAACGGCAGCTCAAAGGCGAAGAAGCCGAGATCCAAACCGAACTGCGGATCCTTGATGCCGAAGTCCGCGCCCTCCAGGAACAGCTGCACGGGCATCCAATAGCTTTGAGCCACAATGCCTGCCAGCACCCCGATGAGCACGGGAACACCGATGACGAAGAGCCGCACTCGCGACAAGATCAGAGCCCGGTACTGCGCCAGCGCATCGCCGGGGCCCTTCGTGGGCACGAATACGGGCCGCGCCCGATACGCCAGCCCGATGCCCGCGAAAACCACGGCACCGACGACGGTTCCGACAATCAGGAACAAGGTGAGCCGGGTCAGTAGCACCGTGGTGAACACACCGCGGAATCCGAGTTCACCGAACCACAGCCAGTTGATGTAGGTGTCGACCAGGCGTGGGCCGATCAACAACAACACCACGATCACCAACGCAGCGGCGACCAGTCGCCGGCTCCGTCGGGTCAGTCGTGGCAGAGCCCCATTTGGCCGCATACCCACGTCGCTACGCTCCTCGTCGAGTGTTCAAGCACGGCTCAGTTTTCGCGCTTCGATTCTCAGCCCCACTGTAGCCGCAGAACAGCGGGCGTCGTCCTGCATCGATAGTGGTGAGGTTGGCTAACAACTCGGCGGCTGATCACCGCGATTGAGGGCATTGAGTCCATCAACCGCCTCGGTCAATGTGCCGACCTTGACCAGGGTCAGCCCCTGCCCGCCGTCCGTCTTCGCCTCGGCGCAGTTGGCCGCAGGCACCAAGAACACCGTCGCTCCAGCGTCTTTGGCAGCCTGCATCTTGTGCGTGATCCCACCGATGGGCCCCACCTTGCCCTCGGCATCGATGGTTCCTGTTCCCGCGACAAACTTTCCGCCGTCGAGCTCATCGGGGGTCAGCTTGTCGATCACCGCGAGGCTGAACATCAACCCGGCCGACGGCCCGCCGATGTTGGCCAGATTGAAATCAATGGTGAACGGCGCCCACGGGGCCTGCACCACGCCGACCCCCAGGAACCCGTAGTCGCGATCCGCGTTCTTGCCAAGGGTGATCTTCACCGTGCCACTGGGGGCATTCTTGCGCTTGTAATCGAGCGTCACCTCGTCACCCGGCTTGGTCGCCTTGAGCAGTCCGGTGAATTCCTCGAGCGTCGCGGCCGGGCGCCCATTCACGGCGGTGATCGCGTCGTTCTCCTGCAGCTTGCCCTTGGACGGACCGTCCTCGCTGATGGTCAGAACGGTCACGGCCGTCGGGTATTTGAGATACCCGAGCGCCGCGAACTCGGCGCTCTCCTCGGACTTCTTGAACTCGAGATCGTTCTCCTTGTCCACCTGGTCCTTGGACCGATTGGGCGGGTACACCGCATCTCGCGGGACCAACTGCTCACGACCACTTGCCCACAACCGCAGCGCATCTGCCAGCGTCAGACCGTCACGCTGGGAAACGGTCGTCATGTTGAGGTGACCGGAGACCGGATCGACCTCGGTGCCCTTGATGTCGACAACCTCCTTGCCCTCGACCTGGCCAAGGGTGTTGAAGGTCGGGCCCGGACCCAGAGATACGAATGGCACGGTGATCACCGACATCAACAACGCGAAGGCGATGATCGGGATCAGCGCGACCAGCAGCGTCGCTACGCGGCGATTCATGCCTGCACCCTATGACAAGGCCTGATCAGACCCCCGCCGGTAGTCTCGTGGTGGAGGTTCGATGAGCGAGCATGCCCCCGTCCTGCTGTACGACGGCGTCTGCGCACTGTGCAACGGTGCGGTGAAGAAGATCCTGCGCGACGACAAGGTCGGAACGATGCGGTTCGCCGCGCTCGACAGCGAGTACGGCGAACAGGTGCTCGCGCGCCACCCCGAACTCGTCGGCGTCGATTCCTTCGTGATCGTCGACAACCCCGGCGAGCCCATCGAACGAATCCACATCCGGTCCGACGGAGTGCTCCGCATCATGGACTATCTGGGCAATACCCGGCGGGCCGCCGTCATCGCGCGGCTCGTCCCACGCCCGATCCGCGACGCGCTGTACCGGCTGGTGGCACGCACCCGGTACCGGGTCTTCGGCCAGTACGACACCTGCCCGGTACCGCCGCCCGAGGTTCGTGCACGCTTCCTGGCCTGATCAGGCGCCACAAGCAGCGCGTTCCGCCAATTACGCCGTCAGCGTGATCCGGCCACCCCTACCAGCGGTACCGTGGAGATATGGCCGACCTTCCCTTTGGATTCGCTGCTGGCGACGACCCCGACCGTGAGCGGGGCGACGACGCGCGACCGGGGTCCGGCTCGGGATCGCCGGGTGCAGACCCGTTCGGCTTCGGATCTGGTGGATTCAATCCCGCCGATCTCGGCCAGATCTTCACCCAGCTGGGCCAGATGTTCAGCGGCGCTGCAGCCGGCGCGGCCAGCGGTCAGCCCGCGGGCCCGGTCAACTACGACATCGCCCGGCAACTGGCATCGAGCTCAATCGGTTTCGTGGCCCCCATCACCGAGAGCACCACATCGGCCATCACCGATGCGGTGCACCTTGCCGACACCTGGCTCGACGGAGCCACCGCCTTGCCCGCCGGCGCCACCCGAACCGCGGCCTGGACCGCGACGGACTGGGTGGACCACACCCTGGAAAACTGGAAGCGGCTCGTCGATCCTGTCGCCGAACAGATTTCGGGTATGTGGGCGGCGAACCTGCCGGAAGAGGCCCAGGGCATGGCCGGTCCACTGCTGGGCATGATGACCCAAATGGGCGGCATGGCCTTCGGATCACAGCTCGGCCAGGCCCTCGGACAGCTGTCCCGAGAGGTGTTGACCTCCACGGATATCGGATTGCCGTTGGGCCCCAAAGGCACCGCGGCTCTCCTTCCGGCTGCCATCGAAGCGTTTTCGGAGGGCCTCGAGCAGTCCAAGAGTGAAATCATGACCTTCCTGGCCGCTCGGGAAGCCGCGCATCACCGCTTGTTCAGTGGCGTCGGCTGGCTGACCATCCGGCTGATGGACACCGTCGAGCAATACGCCAAGGGCATCTCGATCGACATGAACGCCATCGAGGAGGCCGCACGCGGCTTCAACCCCGCCTCGCTGGGCGATCCGTCCGATATGGAACAGATTCTGTCCCAAGGCATTTTCGAGCCGAAGACCACACCGCAGCAGGAGCAGGCCCTGGAACGCCTGGAAACCCTGCTCGCTCTCGTCGAGGGCTGGGTACAAACCGTGGTGACCGACGCGCTCGGCGAACGCATCCCGGCGACCGCGGCCCTCAGCGAGACATTGCGACGCCGGCGCGCGACGGGCGGCCCGGCCGAGCAGACCTTCAGCACCCTGGTGGGCCTGGAGCTGCGGCCACGCAAGCTGCGCGAGGCGGCAGAGCTGTGGCGCAGACTCACCGATGCCGTCGGCACGGACAAGCGCGACGCGATCTGGGCACACCCCGATCTGATCCCCGATGCCAGCGACCTGGACAACCCGGCCGCATTCATCGATCGCATCATCGGCGGCGACACCGACGCCGCTGATGACCCGATCGCACAGATCGAGAAGCTCGATCCGGGCAACCCCGAAAACCGAGAAGACTGAGAAATCTCACGCATACCCGTTCGGCGCTGGTCAGCGACTGAATCGGGCTGTGGATAAACGGGTTTCGCCCGCCTGCCGCGCATGCTGGATATGCCACAGTGGGCCATGTCCAGCGAGCCGACATTCACCCTCGACCCGGCGCGTCCAGTCCTGCCACGGCCGGACAACGGGGTCCAGATCGGTTGGATGCCGCGTCACGCCGTGATCGTGCGCCCCTCGGCGGCCGCGCCAGCCGTCGCAGTACGGCAGCTGCTGAACTCCCTGACCGACGAACTCACCTGGGGTCAGATTCTCAACCTTCAGTGCGTCAAGGACTTTCACGATGCAGAGGACGTTCGCTCACTGCTGGACGAGTTGGTCGACGCCGGCGCCGTCATCCGCCGAACCCGATCCATTGCGGCCGCATCACCGGTGATCCGGCTCGTCGGCCGCGGTCCGCTTTCCGACGCCCTCACCGAAGCACTTCAGCATACATCGGCACGCATCCAGCGCTCAACCCAATCGGCGCACGAAAAGTCTTGGCAACATGTCGATTTAGCGGTGCTCGCCGATGATCTGATCGCCGATACCCGGTTACTGCGGATACTTGCCGACGCCGAGGTGCCACACCTGTCCGTCCGAGCGCGCGATGGCACCGGACTCATCGGGCCCATGGTTCTGCCCGGCATCACCAGCTGTCTGGAATGCGCCGACCGGCATCGGCGTGACCGTGATGAACAGTGGCCCGCGGTCGCCGCCCAACTCACCGGAGCCGTTGGCGTCGCCGCGCCGGCCACGATCTTGGGCACCGTGGCGGTGGCGCTGGCGCAGATCGATCGGGTGCTCTCGGCCATCCGCGGGCAGACACCGGGACCGCTGATAACGCTCAACGCGACACTCGAACTCGACCTGTCCACGCACGCGCTGACCGCCCGACACTGGACCGCGCACCCGCTGTGCCGGTGCGGCGCCTACTTCACCGGAAATTGACGAAGACCCACTTTTTGTTAACTTCATCACGAGCGGGCATGATGTGCGCATGGCAGAAATTCGTCGTGGCCGCGCCGCACGCGCCGCAAAACTCGCATCGCTTCCGGCCGGGATCGCGGGCCGCGCCGCACTCGGTGTGGGTAAACGGATCGCCGGGAAATCCAAAGACGAAGTGAACGCCGAACTCGTCGAGAAGGCCGCCGAACAGCTATTCCAGGTGCTCGGCGAACTCAAGGGCGCGGCCATGAAGATCGGCCAGATGCTCTCGGTGATGGAAGCCGCAATTCCCCCCGAGTTCGGGGAGCCCTACCGGGAAGCACTGACCAAGCTGCAGAGCGATGCCCCGCCGCTGCCCGCCGACAAGGTCCACCGCGTCCTCGATGCGCAGCTGGGCACGAAGTGGCGCGAACGCTTCCAGTCCTTCGACGACACACCCGTCGCCTCCGCCAGCATCGGCCAGGTGCACAAGGCCATCTGGAAGGACGGCCGCGCCGTCGCGGTCAAGGTGCAGTACCCGGGCGCCGACGAAGCCGTCCGCTCAGACCTCAAGACCATTCAGCGGCTCTCGTCATTGTTCAAACAGGTGGCCCCCGGCGCCGATATCAAGGCCATCGTCGACGAACTCATCGAGCGCACCGAAGAAGAACTCGACTACCGCATCGAGGCCACCAACCAGCGCACCTTCGCCAAAGCCTTCAAGGACGACCCCGAGTTCCACGTGCCATCGGTCGTGGCCTCCTCCCCCAAGGTGATCATCACCGAGTGGATGCAGGGCCGGAAACTCTCGGAGATCATCGCCAAGGGCACCGAGGAAGAGCGCAGCAATTGCGCGCATTTCCTCCTCGAGTTCAGCATCAGCTCGCCGTACCGGTGCGGACTGCTGCACGCCGACACCCACCCCGGAAACTTCATGCTGTTGGAGGACGGCCGGTTCGGCGTCATGGACTTCGGCGCCTGCGCCGCCCACGAGGGTGGCCTCCCGGCCGGTTTCGGACCGATCCTGCGTCTGGCCCGTGACGAGAAGTGGGAAGAGCTGACCGAGGTGCTGCGTTCGGAGGGCTTCATCCCACCGAGTGCGACGTCCGTCTCTCATGAGGAGGTCAACTCTTACCTTGAGCCCTACATCGAGCCGCTCAACCACGAAACCTTCCACTTCAGCCGCAAATGGCTGCAACGGCTCACCGCCAAGGCCACCGATTTCCGCAGCGAGGAGTTCCTCGAGTCGTTCAAGACCAGCCGACAGATGAACCTGCCGCCCAACTACCTGATGTTCTTCCGGGTCCTGGGCGGCCTCATCGGCATCGCGGCACAGCTCGACGCCCCGGTGGATTACGCGGCCATCATCGACAAGTGGGTGCCGGGTTTCCACGAGGACAGCAAGGCGCCGGCCGCCACGTAGGCGTAAAAAGAAATCCTGCGTTGTCAGACTCGCTTCGCCCTCCGGCATGATGTAACGCATGGCTGAGATCCGTCGTGGCCGCGCCGCGCGCGCCGCAAAACTCGCATCCCTGCCGGCCGGCATTGCCGGTCGCGCCGCCCTGGGCGTCGGGAAACGTCTGACCGGCAAGTCCAAGGACGAGGTCAACGCCGAGATGATGGAGAAGGCCGCCGAGCAGCTGTTCCAGGTGCTGGGCGAACTCAAGGGCGCCGCGATGAAACTCGGACAGGCCCTATCGGTGTTCGAGGCCGCGATTCCGCCCGCCTTCGCCGAGCCCTTTCGCGACGCCTTGACGAAGCTGCAGAGCGATGCCCCGCCGCTGCCCGCCGACAAGGTCCATCGCGTCCTCGATGCGCAGCTGGGCACGAAGTGGCGTGAACGCTTCCAGTCCTTCGACGACACACCCGTCGCCTCCGCCAGCATCGGCCAGGTGCACAAGGCCATCTGGAGCGATGGACGCGTCGTGGCGGTCAAGGTCCAGTACCCGGGCGCCGATGATGCCGTCCGCTCCGATCTCAAGACCATGCAGCGGCTGGCATCGTTGTTCAAACAGATCGTGCCTGGAGCGGACGTCAAAAGCATCATCGACGAGCTGATCGAACGCACCGAGGAAGAGCTCGACTACCGCATCGAGGCCACCAACCAACGGGCCTTCGCCAAGGCCTTCAAGGACGACCCCGAGTTCTACGTGTCACCGGTGGTTGCCTCTGCCCCCAAGGTCGTCATCAGCGAGTGGATGCAAGGCCGCAAGCTCGCCGAAATCATCAGCAGCGGAACAGAAGACGAGCGCAACGCATGTGGACGCCTGCTCCTGAAATTCACCGTCAGCTCCCCCTACCGGTGCGGACTGCTGCACGCCGACACTCACCCCGGAAACTTCATGCTGCTGCCGGATGGGCGCCTCGGCGTCATGGACTTCGGTGCCGTTGCCACCCATGAGGGCGGGTTCCCTCCCAACCTGGGGCCCATCTGGCGGCTGGAGCGGGACGGGATCTGGGATGAGCTCATTCCCCTCATGCGCGAGGAAGGATTCATCCCGCCGCGTACCGATGTGTCACCGGAGGAGATCGACGAGTACCTCAAGCCGTTCATCGATCCGCTGAAGTCCGACGAATTCCACTTCACCCGGAAATGGATGCAGCGAGTGGCCGCCAAATCCAGCGACGTGCGCGGCGCCCAGTTCCAGACCGGCCGGCATCTGGACATGCCGCCCGTCTATCTGATGATGTTCCGGGTGCTCGGCAGCCTGTCCGGCATTCTGGCCCAGCTCGACGCGACGGTCCCGTACGCGCGAATCATTGGCGACTGGGTTCCCGGTTTTCGTGAGGACGAGCCCGTCACCGCCAGCTAGCATCCGTGAAGACGTGAGGGCAACGACGCCACACTGAACGATATGAGGTGACATGGCAGATATTCGCCGCGGCGGACTCAGCCGAATGACCAAACTGGCAAGCCTGCCCGCAGGCATGGCCGGGCGCGCCGTCCTCGGGGTTGGCAAACGGTTGACCGGAACCTCCGCAGACGACGTCAACGCCGAACTCCTGGAGAAGGCGGCCGACGAGCTGTTCAACGTGCTCGGGGAGCTCAAGGGCGGCGCCATGAAAGTGGGCCAGGCCCTGTCGGTGATGGAGGCGGCGATACCGCCGCAGTTCGCCGATCCGTTCCGCGAAGCCCTGGTCAAACTGCAGAGCGAGGCCCCGCCACTGCCCGCGGCAAAGGTGCATCGCGTGCTCGACGCGCAGCTCGGCACCAAATGGCGCGAACGCTTCCAGTCCTTCGACGACACACCCGTCGCCTCCGCGAGCATCGGCCAGGTGCACAAGGGGATCTGGAAGGACGGCCGCGAGGTGGCCGTCAAGATCCAGTACCCCGGTGCCGACGATGCGCTGCGCGCGGATCTCAAGCTGATCCAGCGGATGACGCCGCTGGCCAAACAGATTGCGCCCAAAGCAGATATCGACAGGCTGGTGGCCGAGATCAGCGACCGCATCGAGGCCGAACTGGACTACCGCCAGGAGGCGTCGAACCAGCGCGCGTTCGCCAAGGCCTTCGCCGATGATCCGAAGTTCTTCGTACCCGCAGTGGTCGCCAGCGCGCCCAAGGTGATCATCGCCGAGTGGATGGAGGGGCGGCGACTCTCGAAGATCATCTCGGAGGGCACCCGTGAGGAGCGGGACTCCGCCGGCGCCCTGATGCTCGAATTCACCGTGAAGTCACCGGAAAAGGTGGGCCTGGTGCACGCCGACCCGCATCCTGGCAACTTCATGCTGCTGCCCGACGGACGTTTCGGCATCATCGATTTCGGCGCGGTCTCCGAGCACCCCGGCGGTATTCCGCCGGAGTTCGGTGAGGTGTTGTGCTGGGCCCGAGATGAGCAGTGGGAAGAGGTGATCCGGCTTATCAAGCAGCTCGGATTCATGCCGCCGGAGGTCCAGCTGTCCGGGGTCCAGGTGATGGATTACATCAGGCCGCTATGGCCTTATGTCGATCCGCTGCGCTCGGGCGAATTCCATTTCACCCGTGAGTGGTTCCAGCAGGCCGCGGTGGCGTCCACCGATCTTCTGGACGAGGGCTTCACCGAACGATTCAAGCTGGCGCGTCAAATGACGGTGCCGCCGGGCTACGTCATGCTGCTGCGCACGCTCGGCGGAATGATCGGGGTGCTCGTGCAACTCGGTACGCATGTGAACTACGCGGCGATCGCCGAAGAATGGATGCCAGGGTTTTTCGAACCACACGCGAAGTCGTCCGGATAACAACGCTCCCCACCGCCACATGGCGATGGGGAGCATTGGTTGTCTGGCCCGACGACATTCGCGACATCCCGGGTCATGCCGCGGCGGGATCTGCTGCCGGCAGCGGGTTCTTGCGCGGGCGACCACGCGGACGCTTACGCGCCACGACGGCACCCTGCTCCAGGATCTCGCCACCCCACACACCCCAGGGCTCTGCGCGGTCCAGCGCAGCGGCCAGGCACTGCGACTGGATCGGGCAGTCCGCGCATAGCGTCTTGGCCCGCTCCAGGTCAGCGGGGCTCTCCGCGAACCACAGGTCCGCATCCGCTGCGTGGCACGGCAGGACACGCCTTCGGGCCTCCGTTTCGACGGTCATCATGTGTCCGTTCACCTGCTTCCTCTTCGGTTCCTTGTAAAACTGCTGGTCTCGTATCGGTGTCTTATCGATCGAGATCCGGAACCACGTTTGAGGTTGAGGCTCAAACAAAAGTGGCCACGGATCCCGGTGTGTCGGGTCCGTGGCCTGGGAGGCGGTTCTTAGGGCTACCTAGATGTATCCCCTATTCACGGACGCGACATTCGTAGCTGCGGCGACGACGGCGCGGTGCTTAATGCCGACGGCCGACATGCTCTGGGCCGCCGGCTTGGCAGCGGCGACATGCGTCAGGAGCGACGGCGGAGCGATCGGCAATACGACAAACGCACCATGGGCATCACGCCACAAGGTGTCGCCGTAATTGGTGGGTGTATTCATCGCTCCTCCTTCCGTCTACTCACACGTGAACAGGTCTGATTTGGAATTCTCACGAATTCCTGACGCCCAGAGTAAAAGGTCATCTATCGGTTGACAAGTTATTTTTGACCTGCGGCGATACTTCAAGACCAGTTTTGTCGAACTGGCATCTTTCCCCGGGATCGCCTTCTAAACAGACGCGAGTAGTCGCGAACGGAAGAGATCCAATACCTGATCGAGGGCCGCACGCGTCGGCTGACCGGGCTCGTCGATGAGATGTTCCGTGACCACCGAATGTGCCGGCATCGGCGAATTGGGGTTGGCGACGTCGCCGGGCAACTCGATGGCAATGAACCCATCCCCCAGTTCCTCCCTGAGGAACTGGAACCGCTCGGCAGGCACCAACTTGTCGGTGGTGAAGCGCATGCCGAGCACCTTGAGCCCGTCGTGCTCGCAGCGGTGCTTGACCTTCTGCAGGTCTGCCGGAGAGATATCGATGTTGTGCCGCGCCTTCTTGCTGAGCCCGAAGGGCAGCGACGGCTGAGACAACACGGGTGCAAGCAGCCGGTCGTCGGCGGCCATCGCCAGCGCATATCCCCCGGTGAAACACATTCCGATGGCACCCACACCGGGACCGCCATTGCGCTCGTGCTCGTTCTGGGCGAGCGCGCGCAGCCACGCCACCACGGGCGAGCTCTTTCCCGTCGCCAGCACCGTGAACTCGCGGCTCACACAGCCGCGGAACATCGAGGTCGCCATGTAGGTGGCAGTGCGCAACCAACCCTCTTCCCGGGGGTCCGTGTTCTGCCCCGGATTCCCGAATAGGTGCGGCATGACCGCGGTACACCCGATATCGGCGACCTTGCGCGCGAAGTTGGCGACCTTGGGCGTTATCCCCGGCATCTCGGCGATGACGATCACCGCCGGTCCGCTGCCCTTTCTCAACACGATCTTGGTCTCACCCTCGTGAGTGAAGGTGCCTGCTTCGAAATCGCGGAGGTCATCGTCGGCCATGGGGCGAGCCTAGGACGAGATCGCGCTCCGCGCTAGACACGTGTTGAACAAGGGATTACGAAGTTCTGGCGCGCACCAAACGCAGCACGTCGGGGCCATACTGCTCCAGCTTGCGCGCACCGATCCCGGGAATGGCCACGAGCGCGGCGTCGTCACCGGGAAGCAGTTCGGCGATGGCGATCAAAGTGTTATCGGTGAAGACGACGAACGCCGGCACCTTCATCTCCTTGGCCGTCTTGAGCCGCCAATCCTTCAGTGCAACAAGGAGTTCCTCGTCAATATCGGACGGGCAGCTCTCGCAGCGCCGCAGCAGCACTGCCGCCGGAGTGTTGAGCGCGGCATTGCAGATTCGGCAGCGTGCGCCACTACCCCGGCGCCGTGGCGCCATCGTGGCGGAAACTTGCGCGGTGGGAGCGACCCCATTAAGGAACCGAGAGTGTTTACGCGTCTTGCGGCCGCCCGCGGCCCGCGCGAGCGCCCAGCTCAGGTTCAGATGCACACGCGCGCGGGTGATTCCGACGTAGAGCAGGCGCCGCTCCTCCTCAACCGGTTCAATATCCCCGGCACGTGACAAGGCATGCGAAATGGGTAGCGTGCCGTCGGCCAGCCCCACCAGGAACACCGCATCCCATTCGAGCCCTTTCGCCGCATGCAGCGAGGCCAGGGTCACACCCTGCACCGTCGGTGGGTGGCGCGCCTCGGCCCGTACCCGGAGCTCGCGAACCAGACCCGGCAGATCCAGCTCCGGCAGGCGGGCGCATTCCTCCTCGGCGAGCTCGACCAGGGCCCGCAGCGATTCCCATCGCTCGCGGGCCTGGGTGCCGTGTGGCTCCTCGGCGGACAATCCCAGCGGTTCGAGAATATCCCGAACTTGTTGCGGCACAGGGATGCCCGCACTTTCACGGTCGACAGCACGTTGCAGGGCCACCAGCGCCTGACGCACCTCTTGCCGGGTGAAGAACCCCTCGCCACCGCGAACCTGAAACGGTACGCCCGCCTCGGTAAGCGCCTCCTCGTACACCTCCGATTGCGCATTGATCCGGTACAGCACCGCGATCTCCGATGCCGGAGTTCCGGATTCGATCAGTGCAACAATGGATTTCGCGACTGACTTGGCCTCCGCCGCCTCGTCGTCATGCTCGGAGAACCTGGGAGCTGGGCCCTCCGGCCGTTGACCGATAAGTTGCAGCTTGCTGCCCGCCACCCTTCCTTGCGCGGCCGCGATCACCCGGTTGGCGAGCGAGACCACCTGTGGGGTCGAGCGATAGTCACGTTCCAGCCGAACCACAGCCGCCTCGGGGAACCGGCGGGAGAAGCCGAGCAGATACTGCGGGGTGGCCCCGGTGAAGGAATAGATGGTCTGGTTGGCGTCGCCGACAACGGTCAGGTCGTCGCGGGGACCGAGCCATGCATCGAGTACCCGCTGCTGCAGCGGCGTGACGTCCTGGTATTCGTCGACCACGAAACAGCGGTAACGGTCCCGGAATTCCTCGGCCACGGACGCCGAGTTCTCGATAGCGGCTGCGGTGTGCAGCAGCAGATCATCGAAATCGAGCAGGGTGGCCCCGTCTGGCCGGGCCTTGAGTTTCTCGTAACCCGCGTAGACCTTGGCGACCTGTTCGGGCGGGACCGGCGTATCTCGCGTGAATTTCGCGGCGGCGGCCGGATAGGCCTCGGGGCTGATCAAAGAGGCCTTGGCCCATTCGATTTCACCGGCGAGGTCGCGCACGGTATCGGTGCTGGTGCTCAGCTTGGCGCGGTTCGCGGCCTGAGCGACGATGGTGAACTTGCTGTCGATCAGCTCCCAACGTGTATCCCCGACCAGCTGCGGCCAGAAATACCGCAGCTGCCGCAAGCCCGCGGCGTGGAACGTGACGGCCTGCGCGGATCCGACACCGAGATCACGCAGCCGTCCACGCATCTCGCCCGCCGCTCGCTGGGTGAAGGTGACCGCGAGGATCTGGCCGGGAGCGACATGACCGGATTCGACCAGGTGCGCGATGCGGTGGGTGATGGTGCGTGTCTTGCCGGTCCCCGCCCCGGCGAGCACGCAGACAGGGCCTCGCGGCGCGGTGACAGCAGCGCGCTGCTCGTCGTCGAGACCATCGAGGAGAGAACGCGCCACCTGGCCATCTTCGCAGCAACCGCCGACAACACCGGCCGCTGGCCCCGTTCTCGGCATTGAGACACCTCACATGCCCCCCAACGGAACACCCCAGAGGGGTATGACGTTGAATGCCGATGTGACTACAGCGAGCGACTCCAGTCTCATCATGTACAGCACCACCTGGTGCGGCTATTGCCGTCGACTCGAGACGCAGCTCAAGGGCGCGGGTATCGAGTACACCAAGGTGGACATCGAACAGGACCCGGCCGCGGCCGACTACGTCGCGAACGTCAACGGCGGGAACCAGACCGTGCCGACCGTGAAGTTCCCGGACGGCAGCGCGCTGACCAATCCCTCGCTGGCACAGGTCAAGGCCAAGCTCGGCTGGGGGAACCTCCCACTTGTGGGGGACTAGTCCTTGGCGTAGGCCCAGGACTCCACGATCTCCCGGGCGATGGAAATCGACCCGGGCAGCATCAGCCGGGAGTCGGACGCTGTGGTCCAATCGCCCAGTTCGAGTGCGGCACGTACCTCATCGCGCGTGAACCAGTCGGCCTCGGCGATTTCACCGTCGTTGAAGGAGAAGGGCTGCGACGGGTCGCCTACGGCGTGGAACCCCAACATGATCGATCGCGGGAACGGCCACGGCTGGCTGCCTAGGTACTGCACATCGGTGACGGTGAGGCCCACTTCCTCGGCGATCTCTCGGGCGACGCACGCCTCCAGAGATTCTCCCGCCTCGACGAATCCGGCCAGCAGCGAGAACATCCGCTCGGGCCAGAACTTCTGACGGCCGAGCACCGCACGATCAGCACCGTCGTGCACCAGGCAGATGACGGCCGGATCGGTACGCGGAAATTCTTCTTGCCCGGTGGTCGAGTTCACCCGAACCCAACCGCCTTTGGCGGGGGTGGTGGGTGATCCGTCGACGGGGCTGTAGCCGGCGCTGTCATGCCAGGCAAGCATCGCCATTGCCGTGGCCAACAGAGCCGCACTGATGTCATCGAACAACTCGCCGGAGCGACGCAGGTCCAGTAGCGGTGCGCTGTCATCATCCAGTTCGGCGCGCACGGCCCACACATGGCGACCACCCGGGATACGTCCCAGGAACACGGCATGCTCTGGCGGCCCGTCGCCGACACGTGCCGCGTCTTCGAGAACCACCCGCCCGTCGACAATGTTCACGCGGCCACGGACATCCAGCGTGATCAGCCCCGCCTCGGCCCAACCCTTGGCCAATTCCTCAGGATTGGAACGCAATTCGTCGGCACGATCCAGCCCAACGCGCGAGAGCAAGGGGACGTTGCGAAGGCGGAAGGTCATATCAGGCTCCGGCGTTGCGGACGTACAACAGGCGATCGGATGCCTCGATGGAATCGACCTCGGGTGCATCCACCCGGTGCAGAGTGCCATCGCGCACCACACCAAGGACGATGTCCGAGAGATGACGCGGTGAACCACCGACCTCGCTACGCTCCACCTCGCGTTCGGCGATCGCGAACCCCGCCTCGGGGGTCAACAGATCCTCGATCATCTCGACGACACGCGGCGTCGAGGTGGCGATGCCCAGCAGCCGTCCCGCCGTTTCCGAGGACACCACCACCGAGTCGGCGCCCGACTGGCGCAGCAGGTGGACGTTCTCTGCCTCGCGGATCGCGGCGACGATCTTGGCGTTGGGGGCCAGCTCACGTGCCGTCAGCGTGACCAGCACCGAGGTGTCATCCCGGTTGGCAGCCACGATGATCGACTTCGCGTGTTGCACACCCGCGAGCCGCAGCACGTCCGATTTGGTGGCGCTGCCGCGCACGGTCACCAGGTCAGAGGCGGCAGCGGCATCCAGGGCCATCTGGTCTTCGTCGACGACCACGATCTCGGCCGGGGCGGCGCCATCCGAGAGCATCGCCTGAACGGCGGTCTTCCCCTTGGTGCCGTATCCGACGACAACAGTGTGGTTGCGCACGCGGGCCCTCCATCGCTGGATCTTCAGTGCTTGACGCGAACGTTCGGTGAGCGCTTCCACCGTGGTACCGACCAGAACGATCAGGAACAGCAGCCGCAGCGGTGTGATCACCAGGATGTTCACCAGCCGCGCGCCCTCGGTGTACGGGGTGATATCCCCGTAGCCGGTAGTGGAGAGCGAAACGGTGGCGTAGTAGAAGCAATCCAAGAAGCTGAGCGGATCGCTCTCCTCTGGGGTGGATGCGACGTCGCGGTAACCGCTGCGATCCGCGTACACCACCAGTACGGCAGCGAAGAGCGTGCCTACCGCGATGAGGATGCGTTTTCCGATGGCTCGCCACGGGCTGGCCGCATTTTCGGGGATACGCAGAACACCGACGAGAGCGTGATCTGGCTGTGCGGTCAGCGCCTGGTCAATGCCACGAAACCGCTGGCGAAACTTACCGGCCATATGCCGATCGCGTCCGAGTCAGCGGTTGCACGGGTGTCAATCTACTCACATGGCGCCCGTGATTCGCGTTGGCTAGTGAGTTGGCGCCGAAGTTTGGCCGAATCTCAATCCCCAGTCAGCCCCGCGAACTCGCTTGCCTGTGGCAGCTCGGGTAGTTCGGCGGGGGCTACCGTGCGCCCCGAGCGCACATAGTGGAACACCGCGCTCACCCGTGCGGGATCGATGCCCTGTAACGCCGCCCATGCGTGCCGGTACGCGGCCAGCTGCAGGGCGGCGGCTTCCATCTCAACACCCGAAGGCTCGTGACCAGTCTTCCAGTCCACGACGATCCAGGTGCCGTCGCGAGATCCGAACACCGCGTCGATCCGGCCCCGGACAATGGTCCCGGCGACGGAAATCTCGAACGGCACCTCGATCTCGGCGGGGGTTCTGTCCGCCCACTGCGAGGCAAGGAACGCCGATTGCAGCGCTGCCAGATCCTCGGCGTCCTCGAACTCCCCGTATCCGTCACCAGGAAGATCGTCGAAATCGATGAGGCGTACCGACCCGTAGTGACGTTGCACCCAGGAGTGGAATGCGGTGCCACGGCGCGCTTCAAGATCTGGACGTGTCGGGCGCGGGCGCATCAGCCGGCGTGCCAGCGCCTGCGGGTCCTGGCGCAGCTCGACGAGGCTCGTCACCGACAGATGTTGAGGCAGAGTAATTTCCGGACGGCGATTGGCTTGCTCTCGCTCACGCAGCAGCGCGTCGACATCGGCGGCCCATCCATCGTGATCCTCGTCTTCGTCCTGGACCAGCGGTGCTGTGCCGGCGCGCGCTTCCCGGACCAGCTGCGCTCCCGCTTCGATCTCGCCGCGCCGGCCCGCGAGTGGGTCTGCGGGCCATTGCGTTTCGACGGTCTGGTCGAGCATCGGATTGCGCTCCCCCGCCACGGGCGCGGGGGCCCACTCCTCGACGGTTCCACATGGAATGCCTTCGGCGGCCGCGTTTTCGATGACATCACGCAACTCGACCAGAAAATCGGACGGTCCCTTGGGCTTGAGTCCGGTCTGGCCCCAATGATGTCCCGAGACAAAGAGCTGCTCGGCTGATCGGGTCACTGCCACATACAGCAGTCGGCGCTCCTCGTCGATCCGCCGGGTGGACAGGCTGTCCTTGTGCCGTGCGATGGCATCGGAGAGCTGTTTACGGTTCGTAATGCCCTCGGTGTCCAGCTGAGGGACGCCGAAACGATCCCCCAAGGTGGCGCGATCCCCGCGCACCAACGGCGGCAGCTCGGTGGCGCTCGTCAGCCAGGTCGGCGCGGCCACACCCGACGGGAACACTCCGGCACTCAGATGCGGGACAGCGACCACATCCCATTCCAGCCCCTTGGCCGAATGCACAGTCAGAATCTGTACCCGTCCCGGGCTGGTCGCGACTTCCACCGGCGTGAAACCCTTTTCGACCTCCCACGCCGCGTCTAGATACTGCAGAAACGCGGCGATCACCCCAACCGGGTCGCTCTGGTCGGCGGCCTCCGCGAAACCGGCGGCGACATCGGTGAACGCGCGCAGCTGCTCCAGACCGCCTGTACGGCGACCGGCGAAGAGCTCGACATCGAGCGCCAACACGCGCTGCACCTCGGAGATCAGGTCGGTGAGCGGCATCCCAAGCCGAGCGCGCAACGCGGATAGTTCGCGGCGCAGCGCTGTCAGGCGATTCCAGCCCTCCGGCGAATACTGCTCGGGCGCACCGGGATCGCTGACGGCATCGGCCAGACACGGAATATCCGCGTGCTCCCCCACCACGTCGGTGCCGACCCGACCGAATCCTGTCGCTCGTCGCCACAGCACCGCCAGGTCGTGGGCTCCAAGGCGCCATCTCGGACCGGTCAACACACGCAAGGCGGCCGGACCTGCGGTCGGGTCCGCGACGAGACGCAGCATCGCCACCGTATCGGCGACCTCCGGGAGCCCGAGCAGACCCGTCAATCCGACCACTTCGACCGGAACACCTTGCGCGGCAAGGACCTCAGCCATGGGGGCGGCATCGCTATTACGCCTTACCAGCACCGCCGATGACGGCGGACGGTTCCCGTCACGACGTGCGTCCTCGTACACCGAGGCCAGTTTCTTTGCGACCCATTCTCGTTCGGCGACGATATCGCCGAACAGCGCGCAGGCGATGTTGCCGGAGGTAGCGTCCGGCCGGGGACGTAGCGGCCGGACCGCCACCGAACGCCGCCGTGCTTCCTCGGACACGGCATTGGCCAGATGCAGAGCCTCGGGTGGGTTACGCCAGCTGGTGCGCAGTTCCCTTGTCGGCGCCGGTGATCCGTCCGCCAGCGGGAAATCGGTGGTGAAACGGGGCAAATTCGTCGCCGACGCGCCGCGCCAGCCGTAGATGGACTGGATCGGATCACCCACAGCGGTCAACGCCAGCGAGGGGTCGACGCCCCGACCGAACAACGACGACAGCAAGATGCGTTGGGCATGCCCCGTGTCCTGGTACTCGTCGAGCAACACCACGCGGTACCGATCCCGCTGAGTTTGTCCGACGACGGCGTGGTCGGCGGCCAGACGAGCCGACAGCGACATTTGCGCTCCAAAATCGAGAACACCGCGAGCACGCATCTGCGTCATCAGCTGTTCCACGATCGCGACGAGCTGCGCTCGCTCACACTGCGTCTCGACCAGACGCAACAACCACGCACTCGGCCGGCCCTCCCGCTGATAGGGACCCGGCGGCAGGGTATGAATCAGCTGTTCCAGCTCGTCATGTGAGGACAGCAGATCGCTGGTATCCACCAGATGCTCAGACAGCTGACCCGCGAGTGCGAGCACCTGGGCGGTGACCGCCCCGGGCGTCTTCTCGGTATCCAGATCCCCATCGAAATCGCAGACCAATCGGAACGCCAGCTGCCACAACTGCGTTTCGGTCAGCAGGCGCGCATTCGGCTCCATGGGCAGCAGCAATCCGTGCTCGCGCAGCAAGGTACCGGCATAGGCGTGGTACGTGGCGATCACCGGATCGGCTTCATCGGCCGTGACGGGCGCCATGATGCCGCTTCCCGCCAGCCGAGCGAGCCGCGACCTGACCCGGCGCAACAATTGGCCCGCGGCCTTGCGGGTAAACGTCAACCCAAGCACCTGGCCGGGGGTGGCGTATCCGTTGGCCACCAGCCACACCACCCGGGCGGCCATCGTCTCCGTCTTGCCCGCACCGGCACCCGCGATCACCACCATCGGACCGGGTGGAGCCCCGATCACGGCGGCTTGCTCATCGGTGGGCTCGAAAAGCCCAAGTGCCCTGGATAGTTCGGATGGGGAGTATGCGCTCATGACTGGCACACCGCCTGCCCATCAGCCTGTGCGGGGCAGCATGCCCGCAGCGGGCAGTGTCCGCACCCGTCGTTGACCCGCGCAATGAACATCGGGCCCTGCGTATTGGCCGCGGCGGTGTGAATGGTTTCGCGCCAAGTCTCCTGAGCGGCGGGGGTCAATGAATCCTGGTAACGCTGAGTGGCACCGTCATCGAGATTCGGTTTCGCGACATACACCAGACGGCCACCGCCCGGCTCACCCGCGGGCTGGCCGACGATGAGCCCTTCGGCAGCGGCGACCTGATATGTGGCCAGCTGAGCGTGTTGTTGCGCATCGTCTTTGGTGGCGGGACTCTTCCCGGTCTTGATATCGATGACGACGGCGCGCCCCTCGGCATCCCGTTCCAGCCGGTCAATGCGGCCGACCAGCCGCACCTGCGGATGGCCCGCATGCGTGAGCATTCCGTCGACGCCAATCTCTCGGCCTACTTCAGTAAGCTCACCGCGCGTCGCCACGCGCCACGTGGTGAACGCCTCCAGCAGTTCATGCTGCCTCTGAAGTTCGTTACGCGCATACCACCGTGACTCAAATGGCAGTGATTCCCAAGCCTTGTCGAGTTCCCGGCGCATCGTTTCGGCATCTGCGGAGTGCTCGCCCACAAGCGCATGCACCAATGTTCCGAGCGCCCGGCGCGGGTCCGTGAGGTCGGTGCCGCCGTGCCGTTCCAACAGCCAGCGCAGCGGGCAAGCCATGAGCGTCTCGACGTTCGACGGCGACAAGCGCACCGGACCATCCTCGGCATGCCACAGCGGGTCCTCACTACTGATGTCGGCAAGCCCGTACCAGGATTCGGGATCCGCACCGGGGACACCGGCGTCGGCGAGCCGGGCAAGTTGTCGGGCGGCGGCGGCGCGCCGGCGGCCCTCACTCACCGTGCAGGCGGACGCGGTGACGACGGCGCGCAGCTCGCCGACGAGGTTCGCAACGGTCAATGCCCGAGACTCCGGTGTTCCCGGACGGCGGTCCGGCATCACCCATTCCGGATGCGCCCCCATGAGTTCGGCCAGGAAGCGCGAAGCCATCGCGGGACCGCCACCTATATCGGCGTTTTCGTTGTCGACGGCGGTAACGAGAACGCGGCGCGCGGCCCTGCCCACGGCGAGTAGCAGCAGCCGGCGTTCCTCGGCCAGCGCCACCGCCGACCCGTCGACATGCGCGACATGGTCGATGCCTGCCAGCACATCCATCAGTTCCTGGGTGCGCAGCACCCCGCCCCGCACGGCCGTGTTGGGCCATAGCCCCTCCTGCACACCGGGGATCGCCACGACGTCCCACTGGCGGCCTACGGCAGCGTGTGCGCTGACGATGGAGACAGCATCAGGCTCACCAGTCGAGCGCTGACCGGCGAGCGCCAGCGACCGGATGTGGTCGATCAATCCCATCACGCCGATACCCGGAGTGCGCGCCACATGTTCGGATGCCAGGTCGAACAGTGCGGACACCGCGTCGAGGTCCCGATCCGCTTGAGCGCCCAGCGGACCTCCGCGTTGAGACAACCCGTCCCAACGTCGCTGCAGACCCGACCGGGTCCACGCGGCCCACAGCACGTCGAGAACACTGGCCCCGGAAGCGACGGACTCGCGTGCCGAGGCAATCACTGCCCGCACGCGCCGCAGCGGCGCAGCCTGGATGTCGGTGAGCGCGGCGAGCTGCGTGTCATCGGCATCGACAAGAACCGCACGCAACAGCTCAGCACTGTTTCCGCCCGTGCCCCGCGCTTCCTCGGCGCGCAGCAACTGGCGTCGTAACCGCCGGAGCGCCACCGGATCCACCCGCCCGATCGGGCCCGTCACCAGTGTCACCGCATCCTCGTCGTTCAGTCTGCCTTGTGCGGCGCAGACCGCCAGCAGTAGCGCGTGCACGGCGGGAACGGCGGCAACAGGACCGTCATACGACTCCGCATGTACGGGCACACCCGCCGACTGCAGCGCGCGCCGAAGAGCCGCACCACTGCGGGGTACCGACCTGACGATGACCGCCATCTGAGACCACGGCACACCGTCGGTCAGGTGAGACCGCCGCAGCAGGTCGACAACCAGTGACGCCTCTGCGGTTTCGGTGGGCACGGCGGCAAGACGTACGGCGGCCAACGAGTTCTCTGGCCCCGCGATCGTGCGCGCAGGCGAGCTTCCGGGTAACCGCCCCGCGACCGCGTTCGCAAGTTCGGCGACCGGCGCGGCGCACCGGTACGAACTGTCGAGCGCGATCGTCGTGTCCCCGCCGTCAGTACCGGTCTGCAACAGCTGGGCGTCGGCACCACGGAACCCGAACACGGTTTGGTTGGGATCACCCGTGAACACCGACAACGAGGCACCCCCCGCGAGCAGCCGCACCATGAGCGCCGCCTGCGGATCAAGGTGCTGGGAATCGTCGACGAGCAGAAGGCCGATGCGGGCACGTTCCGCGGCAAGAATTGCCGGCTCGACAGCGAAGGTCTCCAGCGCCGATCCGACCAGCTCGGCGGCGCCGAGTGCCGGCACCGTGGCCTGCGGAGCGGCCATGCCCACCGCCGACCGCAGCAGCATGACCTCCTCGTACTGCCGGGCGAGGTCGGCGACCGCGACCCATTCCGGTCGATTGTGCCGTCGCCCGATCGCGCGAAGCTCCTTGGCGTCCACACCGCGCTCGGTGCAACGCGCCATGAGATCTCGAACATCGGTCGCGAAACCGGCCGTCGTCAACGCGGGCCGCAGCGAAGCGGGCCAGGAGCCACTGTTGTCCTCAGCATTGCCGCACAACAACTCCCGCACAATGCTGTCCTGCTCGGCAGCAGTGATCAAGCGCGGCGGCGGATTGCCCTGGCGAGCCGCGTGGGCGGCGAGCACGGCGAAGGCATAGGAGTGCACGGTACGAACCATGGGTTCACGGATGGCGATGGACCCGTTGCGCTCGAACACCGCGGCCGAGATCCGGCTACGCAGTTCGACGCTCGCCCGGGCGGAACCGGTGAGCACGAGAACGGATTCCGGACTCGCGCCTGCGGCAATTCGTGCGGCCACAATGTCGACCAGCAGGCTCGTCTTCCCGGTACCGCTACCGCCGACCACCACGAACCGGCCCTGCCGGTCCGGGGCCAGCAGATCTGCCGCGGCGCCGTCCCAGGATCGGGTCGAAGCGGTCGGCGTCGGCATATGCAGATCACAGCACGAGGGTCCGACAAGCTGATCTGACCTGGGTATCCGTTCGCGGACAATGCCGGGGATCGTGGCAGGATTCCACGGGTGACACCGACGCTGAACACCCACCGGTACGGCCCCGATGAACCCGCGCGTCTCGTGGCGTTGCACGGACTCACCGGACACGGCAAGCGCTGGGCTCCGCTTTTCGATGCGCACCTCCCCGATGTGTCCACCCTGGCACCGGATCTGCTGGGTCACGGACACTCCCCCGCACCCGCGCCGTGGTCGCTGGAAGCCCACGCCGATGCGGTCGCCGCCGTCCTCGACGAGACCCAGACCGGTCCCATCGTGGTGGTGGCGCACTCGTTTGGCGGCGCCACCGCATTGCACCTGGCCGCGCGCAGACCCGATCTGGTGAGGTCGCTGGTGCTCTTGGATCCCGCGATCGGCCTCGACGGTGACTGGATGCGCCAGATCGCCGAACAGATGGTGGCCTACCCGGATTACACCGACCGCGCCGAAGCAAAATCGGACAAGGTCGCAGGAGCTTGGTCGGACGTACCGGATCACGTCATCGAAGCAGAACTCGATGAGCACCTGATCCAGCTGCCGAACGGCCGGTGGGGCTGGCGCATGAACCTGCCTGCCGTGGTCACCGCATGGAGTGAACTGGCCCGCGATATCACCCTACCCGCCAACATCATTCGCGTTACCTTGCTGCGGGCCACGCGGACCGCGCCACCCTACGTAACCACCGGGCTACTGGACGGACTCGCGGCCAGACTTGGCGATCGGTTCGAACTGGTGGACGTCGATTGCGATCACATGGTGTCCCAATCGCGGCCCGCCGAGACCGCGGCCGCGATACGGTCACACCTGGCGTAATCATGGCGACAGTTACCGAGGAACAAGTCGAGCTGGTGCGCTCGCTGATCGCGTCCATACCCGCCGGACGAGTGGCCACGTATGGCGATATCGCCGACGCGGCAGGCCTTTCCAGCGCACGGATCGTGGGGTGGATTATGCGCACCGACTCCGCCGATCTGCCCTGGCATCGCGTGATCGGGGCCAGCGGTCGCCCCGCACCTCACATCCGGACTCGCCAGCTCGAATTACTCAGGGCCGAGGGCGTACTCGCGGTGGACGGACGAATCGCGTTACGCGACGTCCGCCACGGCTTCTAGGGCACCCGGCACCGTCGTGGCCGAAGCGAACCGTCGCACCAACAGATCTACAATATCGGGATGCACGCCCAACGGCTGCGCGACGCCGTCGGCGCCGCACTCGGCAAGGCGCTCCTGAAAAAGCCCCTGTGCCAAGAGGTATGACGCGATGAAGACGCGTTGGCCATTCGCACGCGCCGCCGCGACCATATCGGGCACCCGCGGTTCACCTGTCGCGACATAGCCGACGGTGACCGGTCCTGTGTGACGCTCCAACATGCTCGCCGCCGTGTGAACCTCATGGCGCGCACGGGGGTCGGAGGATCCTGCTGCGGCGAGCACCACCGCGTCGCCACGACGCCACCCGGCCTCACGCAGCCGCTCGGTCATGACCCTGGCCAACACGGGATCGGGACCCAACGCTTGAGTGACGGCCACATTCGGATGTCCACTCAGCTCGACATGCTGTGGAATATCGTGGTGCACATGGTATCCCGATGCCAGAAACGCAGGAAGTAGAACCGCTGGGCCTTCGATCGTCGACAGCACCTCTGACGGGGTCGGACCCAGCACGTCGACGAACGCGGTGCGCACCGATCCGATACGCAGCGACACCGCCTCGGCGAGCGCCGCGATGTTCTCCACTCCCGCGGCCGAACGCGTTCCATGTGCGACTAGGACGAGTTCGACCTCGGATGAGCCGCGTGCGCGAAGACCGTCATCCACGGCATTCCCCAATCATGGTCGGATCGATCGCCAGCCGGTAACCCCGTTTGACCACTGTCTGAATCACTTTCGGTGCACCAAGGGCCGACCGCAGACGCGTCATAGCCGTCTCGACAGCGTGGGTGTCGTCGCCACCGCCGGGCAGCACGGATAACAAGTCCTCGCGCGATACCACCTGACCGGGTCGCACCATCAGCCGCTTCATCAGCGCCATTCCCGCCGGGGAGATCTGCCGCGTCTCACCATCGACCGCTATCCCACAGCTGCGCACACTCACGATGTGCCCGCCTGCCTGGAAACGTGGTGCCCGCCTGGTCAGCTCGTCGGCCATATGCCGGGCCAACGCGCCCAGCCGCGCACGTTCGGGCTGGGTCGTCGATACCCCCAGCACTTCCAGCGGCGCAGCGGTCACCGGTCCAACGCACAGCGGCGCCACTCTTCCTCGCAGCGCGATCAGCAGCTCGTCCAATCGGCCGGTTGCCTTGGCACGACCAAGCATTGAGGCCACCGCGGGCGCGCTGGTGAAACTTATCCCGTCCAGCTCGGCATTGATCGCCATGGAGATCATGCGATCCATCGGCCGTTGGTCCTCCGGCGGCTCCCAGCGGTACACCGGCACCCGGATAACCTGTGCGCCAGCGATGGTCAATGCCTCGCAGAGATCGGCGATGGGTTCCCATTCAGTGGCGGCACCATGAAGTTGCACGGCGATGCGCCGACCCTCGACACCCTCTTCGAGTAGACGATCCAGCACCTCGGCCGACGACTCCGATGCGGGCGACCACTCTTCACGCAGCCCCGCCTGACGAATCGCCCCGGTAGCCTTGGGTCCGCGGGCGACCAGGCGCCCGGACTCCAACGCCGACTTAAGACTTTCGGCCACACCCCATTCATCAGCGGCCTCGATCCAGCCGCGGAACCCGATGCCGGTGGTGGCCACCGTGACATCCGGGGGGTTGGCGATGACAAGTTCGGTGGCGTGCTGCAGCTCGGCATCATCGGCCAACGGGATGATCCTGATCGCGGCGGCGTGCACGACGGCGGCCCCACGGCGCTCCAAGAGCGCGATGAACTCCTCCGCGCGACGCGCAGCCGTGACACCGATGGTGAACCCGTCGAGCCGACGATCCTGCTCGTTAGGCGGCAACCGGGTCCCGGTGTCGGCTCCTGAGCATTCCGATTTCGACATTTCCATTGTTCACCCGCACCTCGAAGACTGGCAACCGGCGCGACGCATCATCGAGGCAACGCCCGTCAATAAGCGAGAAGACCTGCTTGAGCAGCGGCGATGCCACCGTGGGCTCGCCGCCACGGTCACCGGTCAAACCGCGTGACATGACCGCAGCCTGGCCGTACGGATCGATGTTACCGACCGCGTAAAGCTCCCCATCGGGCAGCAGAAACAGCGCGGCCTGCACGTCGTCCGGAAGGAGTACCGCCACGCCCCGGCCTGGGGTGAGCGAATCCACCGCACAGACCGTCGACCACACGTACTGGTACCGCCTCAAACGGGGGCGAGCGTCCAGAATTGTCATCTCCGGCCTTTCTTCTCGTTGTGTTCTGTCATGTCTACCTGGGTTGTGTTACCCGGGTATTACCGTGGCCGACGCGCTACGTTGCGGACTCGGCGGCCGACCTGAATCCCGGTGTCCCCAATAGCACCGGCACCTTGCGAGGACCGCTGTCGTCGAACGCGATGGTCGAGTCGAGTTCATCGGGCGCATTCACAAACGACACAAACCGGCGCAGTTTGTCCTCATCAGCCAGCACGGCCGCCCATTCGTCGGCATAACCCTCCACATGACGGGCCATCGCCGCCTCCAGCTCGTCAGCAATACCGAGGGAGTCTTCGCACACCACTGCCCGGATGTGATCCAAGCCGCCCTCGATCGCATCCTGCCAGGGGGCGGTGCGCTGAAGCCGGTCCGCGGTGCGGATGTAGAACATCAGATACCGGTCGATGTACTTAATCAGCGTCTCTGAGTCCAGATCGCCGGCAAGCAGTTTGGCGTGCGCGGGGGTAGCGCCGCCGTTGCCACCGACATACAGGTTCCAGCCATTCTCGGTGGCGATGACACCGACGTCCTTGCCCCGAGCCTCTGCACATTCACGCGCGCACCCGGATACCCCCATCTTGAGCTTGTGCGGGGAACGCAGCCCGCGGTAACGCAATTCGAGCTCGACGGCCATAGCCACCGAATCCTGAACCCCATACCGGCACCACGTCGAACCCACACAGCTCTTCACGGTGCGCAACGACTTGCCGTAAGCCTGACCGGATTCCATGCCGGCATCGATGAGCCGTTTCCAGATCAGCGGGAGCTGCTCGACGCGAGCACCGAACAGATCGATGCGCTGACCACCGGTGATCTTGGTGTACAGCCCGAATTCCTGGGCCACTTGGCCAATCACGATGAGCTTTTCCGGAGTCACCTCGCCGCCCGGCAGCCGCGGCACCACCGAATAGGTGCCGTTCTTCTGCATGTTGGCCAGGAAGTGGTCGTTGGTGTCCTGCAGCGCGGCCTGCTCCCCTTCCAGGATGTGGTCGCTGGACGTCGAGGCCAGGATGGACGCCACGGTGGGCTTGCAGATATCGCAGCCGGTTCCGGTGCCGTGCTTGGCGATCAGCTCGGAGAAGGTCCGGATGCCGGTCACCTGCACCACCTGGAACAGCTCGGCGCGCGATTGGGTGAAATGCTCGCACAACGCCTTGGACTGCTCGACGCCCTGCGCGGCCAGGATCTGCTTGAGCATGGGAATGCAGCTACCGCAGGATGTTCCGGCGCACGTAGCCGCCTTGAGGGCGGGCACGTCGGTGGCTCCCTCGCAGATGGCCCCACAGATGGCACCCTTGGTGACCGCGTTGCACGAGCAGATCTGCGCGTCATCGGGCAGCGCGCCCACCCCGATCTCCGCGCCGGCGGGGGTGATCAGCGAGGCAGGATCCGCTGGCAGCTCCCGGCCGAGCATGGGCCGCAGGGTGCCGTATGTGCTGGCATCGCCGACGAGGATGCCGCCCAATAGAGTTCGTGCGTCATCGGAGACCACGAGTTTGGCGTAGGTGCCCTTGGTGGCGTCGTTGAAGACGACCTCCAGCGCACCCTCTGCGGTGGCGTGGGCGTCACCGAAGCTGGCGACATCCACCCCGAGCAGCTTGAGCTTGGTGGAAAGATCCGCTCCCGGAAATTCGGAGACCCCGCCGAGGAGCCGGTCTGCGACGATTTCGGCCGTGGTGTACCCCGGCGCGACCAGCCCGTAGCAGCGGCCCTCGATAGCGGCTACCTCGCCTATCGCATAGATGTGCAGATCGCTTGTCTGGCAGCCGGTGTCGGTGAAGATACCGCCACGTTCGGCCAATTCCAGGCCGCAGTCCCGAGCCAGCTCGTCGCGCGGCCGGATGCCCGCGGAGAAGACCAGTACCGAGGCATCGATCGAGGATCCGTCGGACAGCTGCACCGAGAGTGTCCCGTCCGCTGCCGTCTCGATGGACTTCGTGGAGACGCTGGTGTGCACTGTCAACCCGAGCTCGGTCACCAGCCTGGTCAGCAGGGCGCCACCACCCTCGTCGACCTGCAGGTGCATGAGACGGGGGTTGAGCTCCACCACATGCGGGGCCAAACCCATGAGACGCAACGCATTCGCGGCTTCGAGCCCGAGCAGTCCGCCGCCGATGACGACACCCGCGGAGCCCGGCGACTTGTCGGCAGCGGCCTTGATGGCGTCCAGATCGTCCATGGTGCGGTAGACGAAGCAGCCGTCGGCATCGCCACCCGGCACTGGCGGCACGAACGGATAAGACCCGGTGGCCATGACGAGCGCGTCATAGTCCAGCACGGCGCCTGCCTCGGTGGTGACCGTCTGACCGGCCCGGTCAATGCCGACCACCCGATCCCCAAGATGCAGGGTCACCATGGGATCGTCGGCGTAGTCATTTCCTGTCAGCGCCAGCGTGTCCCGGTCCCAGCTGTCGATATACGAGGACAAGGCCACGCGGTCGTAGGCGGCGTCGGCCTCCTCGCCGAGGACGGTGATCTGCCACTGGTCGGTAGCGTCGCGCTCGCGAAGCACCTGGACAAATCGGTGGCCGACCATCCCGTGGCCGATGACGATGACGTTCTTATTCATGAGTTTCACACCGTCACTTCGTCTTTGGACCTAGACATCACAGGAACCGGGACCCCAACCGGGCGCCGCACGTAGGCGTACCAGGTGACCACGGCGCAGACGACGTAGAAGGCGAGGAACACCCAGAACGCCATGGTGGCGGACTTGGCCGCACTGAGGTACGAGGCACGGAGCACCAGGTTGATGGCGACGCCGCCGAGCGCGCCGATGGCACCGGCCACACCGATCAATGCACCCGACATGGTTCGCGACCAGGTTTCGTCGAGCCCGGCGCTATGCGCCTTGGCGGCGAAGATCGACGGAATCATCTTGTATACCGAGCCATTGCCGATTCCGGAGACAACGAACAGGACGATGAATCCGGTGACGTAGGAGGCCATGATGGCACCGGAGGGTGCGCCGGCCGTGCGGTCGTCGATGGTTCCCGCGGCCACCAGGATGCCCGCGCCGAAGATCATCGCGATAAAGGCGTACAGCGAGATCTTGCCGCCGCCCGTGCGGTCCGACAGCCAGCCGCCGAACGGTCGGGCGAGCGAGCCGAGCAGCGGCCCGATGAACGCGATCTGGGCGGCATGCAGCGATGCCTGCGCCGCGGCCTGCGCTGGGGTCAGGCCGCTGTGCGCGAGCCCGGCAAGGAAGTTCAGCTGCAGTACCTGGCCGAACGCGAAACTGAACCCGATGAAGGAACCGAAGGTGCCGATGTACAGGAAGGCGATGATCCACGAATCGCGGTACTTCATCACGTTGATGAGTGAGCGGCCGTCGGTCTTCTGGTTCGCCAGGTTGTCCATGAACAGCGCCGCGCCCACGGCGGCGAAGGCGATCAGCACGAGGTAGATACCCGCTACCCAGTGCGGTGAGCGGTTCCCCGCGGTGGCGATGACCAGCAGGCCAAGCACCTGGATCACCGGGACTCCGATGTTTCCGCCTCCGGCGTTGAGGCCCAGTGCCCAGCCTTTGAATCGTTGCGGGTAAAAGGCATTGATGTTGGTCATCGAGGAGGCGAAGTTTCCGCCACCGAAGCCCGCGACCGCCGCCACGATCATGAAGGTGGTGTACGAGGTCTCCGGATGCGCCATGAAGTACAACGTGAGGGCGGTCGGCACCGCCAGCACCAAGGCACTGAATATGGTCCAGTTACGCCCCCCGAACCAGGCGGTGGCGAAGGTGTAGGGCAACCGCAGCACCGCACCGACCAGGGTCGGCATGGCCACCAGGAAGAACTTCCCGGCGGCGTCGATGTGATACACGTTCTGCGGCATGAAGAGAACCATCACCGACCAGATGGACCACACCGAGAAACCGACGTGTTCCGCAACCACCGACCAGATCAGGTTGCGCCGTGCGACTTTCGCAGCACCGTTGTCCCAGGCGACGACGTCCTCGGGATCCCAGTTCTCAATCCAGCGTCCGCGCCGTGCAATTGGGGCTGTTGCCGTGTTGTTCGCCATGAGAGCACGGTAGAAAAATCTTGTTGCGGCGGCGCTGCTGGCGATGACCGAGCCATCACATCTCGCTCACACGAGTCTGTCATGTGACGGTGAGATGGCTTTCGGCCTACGTCACATCAAGGCACAAAGGTGACGCGTGTTACAGCGTGAGCCGCACCAGAGCCGCACTGCGTGCCAGCCCCGGAAAGGACTGCGCCGACGACCGGGGATGCAACGCATGCACGGCCAGTCGGAAGATCAAGGCCCGCAACAGCATCTGCGGCCACTCCGGCAAGGTCGCCCAGCGTTCGATGAGACCGTCGTCCGCGTCACCCCACGACAACGCATCCACCACCGCGACGCCGGCCGCCCATGAGGCCGGGCGCCAGTACGGAGTGATGTCGGTGATGCCGGGCGCGGCCGCGCCCGCGAAAAGCACAGTGCCGTACAGGTCGCCATGTACCAGCTGCGGTGGGCTCTTGGTGGGCCGGCGCAGGCTCGCCAACTGGTTGATCAGGTCGATGGATCGCTGGCCGTCCGGCGAGCCGGGCGATACCCGTGCCGCGGAGGGCCAGGACTGCAGCGGCCGATCTTCCCAGGCCGCGCGGTCGGCCGCAATGAACACGTCGACATCGGCCCATGGCGCTACAGGGGGCTGGGTAAGAAACCGGGGACGTTCCAGCTTGGAGGTGGCCTCATGGAGGCGCACCGACAGCGACACCACCTCGTCGTGCCGCGGCTCGGGCGCACCGGCTACGAATGTGTCCGCGCGCCAACCCGATACGACATACCGTCCGTCCGTGGACCGAACTGGCCGGGCCAGGCGCACACCGTCGATGAACAGTGTGTCGCGCACCTTGGCGGACCACGCAGCACGCGCATGGTCTGCTACCAGCGACAACACCACTTCACCGCAGCGCCAGCCACCCTCCCATGTCGGGCCGAGCTGGACTGGCTTGACGCCGCTGAGCCCGTAAGTCGCGAGCACGTGCTCGGGCGGGCGGTCCACAGTCACGCGGGATACGTTACCGCCTGCAATAAACTGGATTGTGTTCGCTCGGAGTTCGTGTCGGCGGTCACAGATGGGGCGTCCCGCAATATGGAGCTGTTGCTGGTTCCCACCGATCAGTACATGACCATGTCGGGGTCAACCTGCTTGGCCCAGGCGGCGATGCCTCCCTGGAGGTGCACCGCGTCGGAGAAACCAGCCTTCTTCACGGCCACAAGCGCCTCTGCCGACCGAATCCCCGTCTTGCAGTACAGCACCGCCTGGCGGTCCTGTGGCAGCTTGGCGAGGCCATCTCCGGACTCCAGGGTCGACTTGGGTACCAGCTCGGCACCGTCGATGTGGACGATGTCCCATTCGACGGGTTCGCGCACGTCGATCAGCGCCACCTTCTTGTCGGATTCAAGCAATTCGCGCAGCTCACGCGGGGTAATGGTGGAATCGGCGACCGCAGCGGAGGCCTCATCGCTGATCACACCGCAGAACGCGTCGTAGTCGATGAGTTCGGTGATCTTCGGCGTGGCCGGATCCTTGCGGATCTTGATGGTGCGGTACGTCATGTCCAGCGCGTCATAGACCATGAGCCGGCCCATCAGCGTGTCACCGATTCCAGTGATCAGCTTGATGGCCTCGGTACCCATCACCGAGGCGATGGAGGCGCACAGGATGCCCAATACGCCACCCTCCGCGCAGGACGGCACCATGCCTGGGGGCGGCGGCTCGGGGTACAGATCGCGGTAATTCAGGCCGAGACCGTCGGGCGCGTCTTCCCAGAAGACCGACACCTGGCCCTCGAAGCGGTAAATGGAACCCCATACGTACGGCTTGTGTGCGAGCACAGCGGCGTCGTTGACCAGGTAGCGCGTCGCGAAGTTGTCGGTGCCGTCCAGGATCAGGTCGTACTGTTTGAACAGGTTGACCGCGTTGTCCGGGTCCAAACGCAGCTGATGCAGCCGCACCTCGACCAGCGGGTTGATCTCCAGCACCGAGTCACGCGCGCTCTGCGCTTTGGACCTGCCGATATCGGACTGGCCATGAATGATCTGGCGCTGCAGATTGGACTCGTCGACCACGTCGAACTCGACGATGCCGATGGTGCCGACACCTGCGGCAGCCAAGTACAACAGTGTCGGAGATCCGAGACCGCCGGCGCCGATGACCAGCACCTTGGCGTTCTTGAGACGTTTCTGTCCGTCCACACCCAGGTCGGGGATGATCAGATGGCGGCTGTACCGGGCGACTTCCTCGCGGGTAAGACCTGCGGCGGGGCTTACCAACGGCGGCAATGTGGGCACCGTGACTCCTGTGACTCGGGTTCCTCAGGGCTGTCTGAGAGCCCTACAGCTGCATCAACAGTATCGGGATGCCAACCCTTCCCGAGCCCGGGACCGCCGCTAGGGAATCGGATACGGCCAGGGATTGGTGCGGCAGGTCTTGCCGTCGGGCTTGATCGAATCAGCGTCGAACTTCGCCGCATCGTTGTTGTTGGTGCTGAATGTCTGCTGCATCATCACCGGAGCCAGCTGTTGGTCCTGCTCACACGGTTCGTGTACCCGGTAACCGATGGCATGTCCGACTTCGTGGTTGATGACGTACTGGCGGTACGACGTGATGTCACCCTGGAACGGGACGGCGCCGCGCACCCACCGTGCTTCATTGATGAACACGCGCCGGTCGCCGTTCTCGCCGTAACGCGGGTTATAGCAAGAGGCTTCGAGCTGAATCTCATAACCACAGCCCTCGCGCACCGTGGCCGGCGAGGTCAGCGAGATCCGGAAATCAGGTGTGCCGGAGTCAATCCGGACAAATCCGAACTGAGGATTGTGCGTCCAGCTCTTCTGACTGGCCAGCGTCTCGGTCACCATGCGTGCGAAGAGATCGTCACCGCCAAAACCCATGGTGTCGATGCCGTCCTCAACCTCGATGGTGTACGCGAACACCTTCGCGGCACCCGTCCCGATCTGGGGGGTCGTGCCCGGTACGACGTGCCAGGACTTGGCGCCCGCCTCGGTGAACGGCTCCCCCTCGGGCAGCACACCGGTGGGCAAAGTCGCGTCGAATTGGGTGAGACCCTTGGGCGGGGCACCGATGATCGCGTCACCCAGCGCGCCAATAGACGGAGGATCGGCGACGGGCTCATTGGGGCCGGTACCCGCGTGCGCGGGTTCACGCTGCGTCACGGTCTGGTACCCGACGAAGACGGTCAACGCGACCAGCAGCGGAATGGCATACGCACGCCATCCGTAGGTGGAGATGAAACGGCCGAGCCAGGTCTGCTTGCGCCAGCGGTCGCGATCACGCCGATCGGATCGGATGCGTCCGCTTCCTTCGGCGAGCGGATCGCGCTGGGCGCGCAGCGGCTCGTAGCGTTCGGAGGACTCCTGCACGGGGAGCCGACTCATGGTTTCTGGCATGGACCTACGATTATGCGCCCATTGGTGCCGGTCGTAGGTCACCGGGCAAGGATGGCATAGCGACAGGCCATCCCGCCTCGGGCACGCCGCCAGATGCCAGGAGTACTGTCTGTATTTCGGGTTCAAGCGGATTGATTAGCCGCCTGAGTGAGATGGCGTAGGCGACTATTAAGTCGTGTGCGCGCAGAGGATAAGGACATGCGTGATCTTGCGAATCTGGCCGGGCGTCGAGGCAGGGTGAACTCGGCGGTGGCAACGCAGGATTCGACTCAGGGAAATACACGTCGTGGCGGACGACTGCCTCGCGATGAGCGTCGCGGCCAGCTGGTCGGTTCTGCCAGTGAGATATTCGTCGATCGCGGCTACCATGCCGCGGGCATGGACGAAATCGCCGAACGTGCAGGCGTAAGCAAACCCGTTCTCTACCAACACTTTCCGAGCAAGCTGGAGCTGTACCTCGAGGTACTGCACAAGCATGCCGACAACCTGGTATCCAGCGTGCGGCAGGCGTTGCGCACCACCACCGACAACCGGCAGCGGCTACGCGCGGCGGTCATGGCGTTCTTCGATTTCGTCGAGCATGACAGCCAGGGCTACCGGTTGATCTTCGAAAACGATTTGGTGGGCGTCCCGCAGGTCTCCGAACGTGTCGAGGGCGCCATCAGCGCCTGCACCGATGCGGTATTCGACCTGGTCAGCCACGATTCCGGACTGGACCCTCACCACGCGCGCATGGTGGCCGTCGGCCTGGTCGGAATCAGCCAGGTCAGCGCGCGCTACTGGCTGGACAATGAGAAGCCCATCTCCAAGGACGACGCGGTCAACGCCACCGTCGGATTCGCCTGGGGCGGGCTCTCACACGTTCCGCTTCAGCCGCTCGACTAGCCGCTGAAGCCCACCCGGCGCGTATCGGCAACACCGATCTCCACGTAGGCGATTCGGGCCGCGGCGATCAGGTACTTGCGCCCCTTCTGGTCGGTGAGGTTGAGCACATCCGACTCCTGGGATAGTGCCGCGGACACGATCTTTTCGACGTCAGCCGGGGTCTGATCGCTAGAAATGACCAGCTCGCGCGGGCTATCTGTGACACCGATCTTGATCTCCACGAAGGCACCTTCCAGGTCATTAAGCGTGTACTGCAGAGGTTAGCCGACGCCGGTACTGCCGACACACCTCGCATGATCGTGCCAGTCCGTTAGTCACAGCAGTAACATCAGTATCAGGTTTCACATTTGATATGGGGCTGAGAGGAAGCGCTGATCATGGTCGGCTATCGCGGAGATTCTCGGTCCTCCAGCGGCTACGAGCCCTACGACGACCCGTATGAATCCGAGACGACCCCGCAGTACAGCGGGTACTCAGGTCTCGACGAGGACTTCGAGTACAGGCCGCCGGGTTCGAACGAGAACTGGAAATGGGTCGCGTCCATTGCCGGGGCGGTGCTCGCGATTGCCGTCATCGCGACGGCGGTCGTGCTCAGCGGTGGCGATGACAAGCCGCCGGCCTCTGCCATCACCACACCCGTGCCCTCACTGACGCCGGTGACCACCACTCCCCCTGCGCCGTCACCATCGGCGACCTCGGCGCAACCGTCGACGACAACCGTGACAACCACCCCGCCGCAGGAGACGCCGAGCACGGCGCCGTCCACGGAGGCACCCGCACCCGAGCCGCCGCCCTCCAACCCGATGCTCCCACCGGAAGGCCAGCGGCCGATCACACCCGCGGCGTTCGCGTACTACGTCACCGGTAACCAGACACCGGGCGACCTGTTGACCATCACCTATACCGACGGCAACGGCGCGACGCGGACCGTGCTCGGCGCCTCGCTGCCCTGGACGATGATCGTGACACCGAGCCCCGGAATCGTCGGCGGATCAATCACTGCGACGAGCTTCGCGAGTCAGATCAACTGCTCGATCACCAACAGCCAGAACCAGATGCTGGCAGTGCAGAGCAATAACAGCATCATCGCCCGCTGCACCAAGTAGAGCTCGAGCAGCCGGGCTAACCGCCCAGCCCCAGAACCGCCATCCGCTCGGCATGCGCCCCCTGCAGCCGCTCGAAGAACTCGTTCAGGTTCCCCAGACCGGCACCGCCGGACATCACCAGCTCGGCGAGCTCGTCGTGCCCGGCAAGCACATGCTGCGCCTGCGTGACGGCTTCACCGAGCAGCCGTCGACCCCACAAGGTGAGCCGGTTGCGCTGCTGCGGGTTGTCCTTGACGGCCTCACGCACCTGGGCGATGACGAACTCTGAGTGTCCGGTGGTCCCCAGCACCGACTTGAGAACCGCCGCCGATTCACCCGGCAGCGAGGCGACCACCTCGCCATAAAAATCGGCCGCCAGCGAGTCGCCGATGTACGCCTTCACCATGGCCTCCAACCACGTACGCGGCAGGGTAAGCGAGTGGTAATTCTCTAGCGTCTTGACGTACGGCTCCATGGCCGTCAGGACGTCAACTCCGTTAGCCTCCATCGCATCTCGCAGCACCTCGTAGTGGCGCATCTGCGAGGCCGCCATGCTGGCGATAGCGATCTTGCTGGCCAGGTCGGGCGCCATCTTGGACTCGTCGGTCAACCGGTAGAACGCCGCGATCTCGCCGTACGCGATCACCGCGAACAGCTGATTGACACCGGGAGGATCGAGGTCCGCAGTCATGTCTGGAACTCTAGTCGGGCACCCGCAGGAGAACACCGAACCGCGGGGCAAACCACGGCGAATCGGAAAATCGCAGCTCACCCGCTATCATGAGTGCGGGACGAACGCCCTGACTGTGAAGTACCCAGAGAGTTCTCCCACAGGAAATGTGCGTGCACGTGCTGCCCTCGCCGCTAGACGCGAGCCCGGCCCCGTCGAAATCCGACCTACCGATCGTGCGCGCTGAGCGAAAACACGAAAGGTACGTACACCACCCATGAGTCATATCGAACACACTTTTGCCCAGCTCGGCGTCCGCGACGAGATTGTCCGGGCCCTCAGCGAAGCCGGAATCGAGCATCCGTTCGCCATCCAGGAACTCACCCTTCCGCTCGCCCTCGCTGGCTCTGACCTCATCGGCCAGGCCCGCACCGGTATGGGCAAGACCTACGCATTCGGTGTCCCGCTGCTGCACCGCATCGCCACCGGAGTCGAAGATCGACCGCTCAACGGCACGCCCCGCGCGCTGGTCGTGGTCCCGACCCGCGAGCTGTGCATCCAGGTTTACGAAGACCTCACCAGGGCGTCGAAGTACCTGGCGGCCGGTGACCGCGACTTCAGCGTTGTCTCCATCTATGGCGGACGTCCGTACGAGGCACAGATCGAGGCGCTCCGCGCCGGTGCCGACGTCGTAGTCGGGACGCCGGGTCGACTCCTGGACCTCGCGCAGCAGGGTCACCTGCAGCTGGGCGGACTAGCCATGCTGGTGCTCGACGAGGCCGACGAGATGCTGGACCTGGGCTTCCTGCCCGACATCGAGCGCATTCTGGCGCTGGCACCGTCCGCTGAATCGGGACGGCAGTCGATGCTGTTCTCGGCGACGATGCCCGATGCGATCATCACCCTGGCTCGCACCTTCATGAATCGCCCGACCCACATCCGGGCCGAAGCTCCTCATTCTTCGTCGGTGCACGACTCGACCGAGCAGTTCGTCTACCGGGCGCATGCGCTGGACAAGATCGAGCTGGTCAGCCGCATCCTGCAGGCCGAGGGCCGCGGGGCCACCATGATTTTCACCCGCACCAAGCGGACCGCACAGAAGGTGTCCGACGAGCTGGCCGAGCGCGGTTTCATCGTGGGCGCCGTGCACGGCGACCTCGGTCAGATCGCTCGCGAAAAGGCATTGTCCGCCTTCCGTTCCGGTGAGATCACCGTGCTGGTCGCAACCGACGTGGCTGCCCGCGGTATCGACATCGACGATGTCACCCACGTCATCAATTACCAGTGCCCCGAGGACGACAAGACGTACGTGCACCGCATCGGACGCACCGGCCGTGCCGGACGCACCGGTATCGCTGTCACCCTGGTGGACTGGGACGATGTCGCGCGCTGGCAGCTGATCGACAAGGCGCTCGGCCTCGGCGTGCCCGATCCTGATGAAACCTATTCCACCTCACCGCATTTGTTCACCGAGCTGAACATCCCCGCCGACGTCACCGGGTCGACCGGCCCCAAGTTCACCGGCGGACCCAAGCGCCGCGAGCCGCGAGCCGAGCGCACTGAAAGCGACAAGCCCAAGCGCACCCGCACCCGTCGGCGTACTCGTGCAGGCGAGGCCGCCGACGATTCTGTCGTCGACGCACCTGCGGCGGTGGCCACCGCGGAAGGTGACCAGCCCGCCCCCGCGCGTCGTCGTCGGCGCCGTCGTCGTCCGGCCGCGACCACCGCCACGGCGTGATCGCACCGGAGCGGCGCACCCGGGCCGACATCATTGCTGCGGCGGTGATCGCCGTCGTGGTCGCCGTGACCGGTGCCACGATCTGGTGGACCAGCGATGCCCGCGCCACCGTCAGCCATCCCGCCGCCGGGGACATCAAACGCCCGATGAGTGCCACCCGGGTTCCTGACTCGGTGCGCGAGCTGTGGTCCACCGCAAGTGGAGCCACAAAGGGGCCGGTCATCGCGAGCGGTGCGGTTGTCAGCGCCGATGGGCACGACGTGGTGGGCCATGACCCGGTAACCGGCGCACAGCTGTGGTCCTACGCGCGCCGCAATCTCAATCTGTGCGGCGTCATCGGCTTCATTGATGACGCGGTGGCGGTCTACCGAGATGCACGCGGATGCGGCCAGGTCACCATGATCGACGGACAGACCGGCCGTCGGGGTCCGTTGCGCAGTAGTGCAAATGATCCGAAGGTGTCGCTGTCGACCGACGGCACCTACGTGCTGGCACTTGGCAGCACCCGGCTCGAGCTGTGGCGTTCGGACATGGTGCGCACCCTGGAGTACGGACGAGTCGTCGCTCCGCTGAATCCCAACAGCCAGCCCCGCGTGGACTGCACGCTGAAATCGGGTGCCGTCGGGTCCAGCGTGCTCGCGGTGCTGGAGACCTGCCCTCAGGACTCCACCTTGCGACTGACGCTGCAAAAGCCGACACCGAAGGACAACGACAAACCCGAGGAGCTCTACTCCGCGGCGCTACCGGGGGTTGAACGCGGCTCTGCCGCCAAGGTGCTCGCTGTCGCGGATACCCGGTCGGCCGTATACCTGCCCGGCACCCACAACGAGCTGGTGGTGTTCGACGACCATGGCATGCGGGTCGGTGCGACGGCCCTGCCGGGTGAGGTGGTCCAGTCCAACACGGCCGCGCAAGCCGGCGACGTTGTCACCTGGTGGACGGGCAATCAGGTGCTGGTGCTGGGCGGCTTCGATCTCGCCTACCGATTCGTGCTGCCCACCACCAAGAAACCCTTGGGGCCGGGCACGGCCATGGCCGGCGAGCTGCTGATCCCGGTCGAAGGTGGGATCGATGTGTTCAACATGACCACCGGAGAATTCCGGAAATCCATTGCGGTGCAACGTGACCCAGCCGACGAGAAGATCCCCGTCATCAGTGCTGTCGTCGGCAACACATTGGTGGAACAGCGCGGGTCACGAGTCTTCGCGCTGGGGTGAATCTCACAGGGGGAGCCCCGGATCACGACGTTTTTAAGCCGGAAACTCGTGAAATGCGGACTCGACGGGAAAACAGAAATCAGTCCACGGGCGGCGCGAAGGTCGGCATGGCCTTGCCGCTCTTCCAGTGCTTCACCAGACTCTGCGCCAGCTCTTGGTAGGCCAGCGCGCCCTTGTTCTTACGGCCGGACAGCACTGACGCGCCCGAGGCGCTGGCCTCGGCGAACCGCACAGTCCTCGGAATAGGCGGGGCAAGCACCGGCAGCTCGTAACGGTCGGCCACATCCAGCAGCACATCGCGGCTGTGCGTGGTCCGCGAGTCGTACAGCGTGGGCAGTGCACCAAGCAGTGTCAGCCCCGGGTTGGTGATCTGCTGAACATCGGTCACCGTCCGCAAGAACTGGCCGACACCCCGGTGCGCCAGCGTCTCGCATTGCAGCGGCACCATCACCGAGTCGGCGGCCGTCAGGCCGTTCAGAGTCAACACGCCCAGCGACGGCGGGCAGTCGATGATCACGACGTCGAACTCGTCCCCCAGTGATTCGAGCGCCCGCTTCAGCGCGTACTCACGGCCGGCCCGCATCAGCAGCATCGCCTCGGCACCGGCCAGGTCGATGTTCGCGGGCAGCAGCGTCAGATCCTCAGCGGTGGTGACCAGCGCTTCCTTGATATCTGCCTGCCCCAGCAGGACCTCGTGCACCGAGACCCCAAGTCGGTCCGGGTCCTGCCCCAGCGAGAACGTCAGGCAGCCCTGAGGGTCAAGGTCAACCAGCAGAACCTTCTTCCCCGTCTGGGCCAGCGCCGCGCCGAGGGACGCGACCGTCGTGGTTTTGGCCACCCCGCCCTTTTGATTGGCTACCGCCAGCACCCGAGTCACGCCCACATACTGGCATGCCGAACGCGATCACGACGGAAGTCGGTACGGCACAATCAAGTGCGTGTCTGCCCCCCAAAACCGAATGTTGTTGCTACGCCACGGCGAAACCGAATGGTCAAAGATCGGCAGGCATACCGGTCGCACCGACCTGGATCTCACGGAAATCGGTCGCGCCCAGGCCGTCGCCGCACGTGAGGTGCTGGACGATCTCGATCTCAATGATCCGGTGGTTCTGAGTAGTCCGCGCCGACGCGCGATCCAGACCGCAGAGCTGGCCGGTCTGACCATCACCGCCACCGACGAGGAACTCTCCGAGTGGGACTACGGCGACTACGAGGGCCTGACCACGCCCCAGATCCGCGAGAACGACCCGGGTTGGTTGGTGTGGACGCACGGCTGCCCCGGCGGCGAATCGGTGGCTCAGGTACAGGCCCGGGCCGATCGGGTGATCGCCAAGATCGCCGCTGACCTCACCCAACGCGATGTGCTGCTGATAGGTCACGGCCATTTCTCGCGTGCACTGATGACTCGGTGGATCGACCTGCCGCTGGAAGAGGGCACTCGTCTCGGTATGGCTACGGCCTCGATCGCTGTGGGTGGGCATGAGCACGGCCAGCGTCAGGTGGCCGCACTTGGGCTGACCGGGTATCGGCACCCGGTACCGTCAAGCTGACATGATGGCCACCGACTCCCCCGCGCACCCACATTTCGTGATGTCGCGGGCCGCCGAGGCGCTGTATGCGTACGGCCGTGAGACCGCATACGACGACATCGCGACCGCTGCGGAGGCCCTGCGCACCGGGCGGCACCACATGCTGGTCGGTGCACTGCCTTTTGACACCTCCAAGCCCGCAGCTCTCACAGTTCCGGTGACGGTTGAGCGCAGGCCACCACAAGAGTTCTACGGCACCATGCCGAATATCCTTGTAACGCAACAAATACCGGAGCCCTCCGAGCATCTGCGGCGTGTCTCGGAGGCCGTCGAGGTGCTTCGCGACACCGCCGGCGGACTGTCCAAGGTCGTCCTTGCGCGCGTGCTGGAAATGCAGGCCGACGCGCCGGTGGATGCATTGGTGCTCACGCATCGGCTGATCCGAAACGACCCCGACGCCAACAGTTTTTGCGTGGACCTCTCCCCTGCCGGCGACCGATTCCGCGGCCACACCCTGGTGGGTTGCAGTCCGGAGCTGTTGGTGGAGCGCCGCGGGGACATGGTGATCTGTCACCCGTTCGCCGGTTCCGCCCCTCGGTCCAGCGATCCATCTCTGGATCGGCGCACGGGTGAAGACCTCGCGGGCTCGCACAAAAACCGCCATGAACACTCCGTGGTGATCGATCAGCTGCGTGAGGATCTCGCGTCGCTGTGCGTCGATGTCCAGGTTCCACCGGAGCCGACGCTGAGTTGTACCGCCGCGCTCTGGCATCTCAGCACCTCCATCAGCGCGCGGCTGCGTCAAAGTTCAACTACCGCGCTTGATTTGGCTGTAGCACTGCATCCCACCCCGGCCGTGTGCGGCACCCCCACCGAGGCAGCCGCCAACCTGATCGCACGCATCGAGGGTGATCGCGGGTTCTATGCAGGCGCGGTCGGCTGGTGTGACAGCAGCGGGGACGGTCGCTGGGCCGTCTCGATCCGCTGCGCCGAACTGTCGGCTGACGGCACCGCGATCCGTGCGTATGCCGGCGGCGGACTCGTCGCCGAATCAGATCCCCAGGACGAACTATCCGAGACAACGGTCAAATTCCGGACTGTGTTGGCAGGGTTAGGAGCCGAGAGTGAGTAACACCCAGATTCGCCGCGCCACCGAGGCCGACGTCCCGGCCATCGTCGGCCTGATCGAGGATCTCGCGGAGTACGAGAAGGCGCGCGATGAGTGCCATATCAGCCAGGAACAGCTCCACAAGGCGCTATTCAGTTCGGCCCCCGCCCTTTTCGCCCACGTCGCGGCGGCAGACGGCGTGGTCTGTGGCACCGCCGTATGGTTCCTGAACTTCTCCACCTGGACCGGTCAACACGGCATCTACCTTGAAGACCTGTACGTCAAGCCGGAGCAGCGCGGCTCTGGCCTCGGGAAGGCACTGTTGTCGGCACTGGCCGCAGAATGCGTGACCAACGGCTATACCCGACTGGATTGGGCTGTGCTGGACTGGAATACACCGTCCATCAAGTTCTACGACTCGCTGGGCGCCAATCCGCAATCGGATTGGATCACCTACCGGCTGCAAGGCCCGGCATTGGCGGAGCTGGCCTCAAACCGCTGACGCTAGTCGGACTCGTCAGCGCCGCGGCGTCATCGCCGGTGGCCCACATCTGCGCGGTGGGGCTGAACAGCAGCACCAGCGCGACCACGGCGACGATCGCGATAGGTACGCCCAGCGCGGGCTGGTGCGACCCCACGGCCGCGTACCACGCGACAGGCAGGAGCAGGAGCTGCATCATCACCGCGATCCCTCTGCCCCAACGTTTCCCTGTGACGAGCGCAAGGCCCGCGGCAAGTACCGCGGTGCCGAATGTCGCGAACCAGGCGGCGGTGCCGTACCCGTTCACCAGATGCTGGTCGGCACCGCTGGCCGCGCGCACCACCAGAACTATCGCGATCACCAATCCGATGGCGCCTTCGCCGGCAACGATCATCCCGGCGCGGCGAACGGTGTTCGGAACGGCTGTGGTCACCCGACAAGCCTATGTGGACCCATCACAACTGTGATGAGCAGCTTGCGCGTTGAACATCCGGCTAGGCTCATGCCCCGTGCGTGCGGTCCTCATCGTGAATCCCAATGCCACCTCGACAACAGCGGCCGGGCGTGACTTGCTGGCGCACGCACTCGAAAGCCGCGTGCACCTAGAGGTTCTGCACACCGACCACCGCGGACACGCCAGTGAGCTGGCCCGCCGCGCGGCCGACGACGGGGCGGCGGTCATCGTCGTACACGGCGGCGACGGCACGGTCAGCGAGGTGGTGAACGGGCTACTCGGTCAGCCGGGGCACCCGGCGCCGGGTCCGTTGCCCGCCATCGCGGTGGTTCCGGGCGGTTCGGCCAATGTGTTCGCCCGGACGCTGGGTATATCGGCCGACCCTGTTCAGGCCACCAATCAGGTCGTCGATCTGCTGGACGTACATCGTCGTGACCAGCGACGATGGCGCCGCATCGGTCTTGGGCACTGCGGCGAGCGCTGGTTCATCTTCAACGCGGGCATGGGCCTGGATGGCGAGGTGGTTGCCGCGATGGAGGCTCACCGCAACAAGGGCAAGCAGGTCACGGCGGGGCGTTATGTCACCCGTGCCGTGCTGAGTTTCTTCCGCGCCGCCCGCCGCCAGCCGACCCTGACCGTCGAGCTGCCCGGCCGCGAGCCGCAGGCGGGTATCCATTTCGCGTTTATCAGCAATTCCAATCCGTGGACGTACGCCAACGAACGCGCCATCTGGACAAATCCCGGTACCGGTTTCGAGAGCGGCTTGGGCGTGTTCGCGTCGAAGAGCATGAACGTGACGGCGAATCTTCGTCTGGTCCGCCACATGGTGGGTGCACCGCGCCCGGATCGTCCCGCGGCCAATCACCTGCTGCGTGAAGACGACATTCCGTGGGTGCGGATACGCGCGTCAGCGCCGATCGCCACGCAGGTCGACGGTGATTTCCTCGGGATGCGCAGTGACCTGACCTTCACCGCTGAACCCGACGTTCTCGACGTGGTCGCGCCGGCAAAACCCTCGAACGCATCTTTCTGAGCCTCACCCAACGCGCAATAGTGTTGAGCGACAGCCCGTTCCAGACACAGCCGATTCACAGGTGCAACGCGGTGCACGTCACAGCCGGGCCGTATGGGGTGTACTACTTCACGTAGTCGAGCCTCAACGGCTCGTGACGTTACTCACCAGTAGCACCAGTTCACCTGGGAAAATGGGGGAATCTCGCCAGATTCAAGGCGCAGACCGGTTTAGTGTAGTACAAACGAATGTGGAGTCCGCAGACACCACCCCCGAGTGAGATTGACCACGTGTTAACTCACGCTATTGACTTCTGCTGAGCTTGTGAAACGATCGGAAGCAACAGTGCAGAAACATTTGGTACGCACGCGTTAACAGCCGAAAAACATTGATCTCGTGCGCTTGTCGCGCGCGCGATGAAAAAGGAGTGCACAACTATGGATTGGCGCCATAAGGCGGTCTGTCGCGACGAGGATCCCGAACTGTTCTTCCCCGTAGGGAACAGCGGACCGGCCCTTGCCCAGATCGCTGACGCAAAGCTCGTCTGTAACCGCTGTCCGGTGACGACCGAGTGCCTTACCTGGGCGCTGGAGTCGGGCCAGGACGCAGGTGTGTGGGGTGGCCTCAGCGAGGATGAGCGCCGCGCCCTCAAGCGTCGCAACGCTCGCGCTCGCGCCCGCAGCGCCGTCTAACGCCGCAGCAATCAGAACCCGGCACAATTTGGTGCCGGGTTCTTTGCTGCTCTGGGCTGGATCGCGTGCCGCGCAGGGACTTTCAGGCCATCAAGCGAGCACGCCGGCCCAACGGCACCCGAAGCACCGCGTTTGTTCCGCCCTCCGGGTCGCTGCGCATATCCAGTGAGCCGTCAATCTCCGCCGAGACCAGCGTCCTGACGATCTGCAAACCCAGCCGATCCGATGTCTCCACGCTGAATCCGTCGGGCAGTCCCCGCCCGTCGTCATGCACGACGACATCGAGCCAGCGCGCCGACCGCTCAGCCCTGATGATCACCTGCCCCTGAGCTCCCTCCTCGAACGCGTGCTCAATGGCGTTCTGGACCAGCTCGGTGATCACCATGATCAACGGTGTCGCGCGGTCGGAGTCAAGCACTCCAAGCGCGCCCTCGCGGGAGACACGCACCTTGGTGTCGACGGTCGCCACATCGGTCATGATCGGCATGATCCGGTCGATCACCTCATCGAGGTTGACCTCCTCGTCCACCGACATGGACAACGCATCGTGGACCAACGCGATCGACGACACCCGTCGGACCGATTCGAAAAGCGCTTCGCGGGCTTCCTCGTTCTGGGTGCGCCGGGCCTGCAGCCTCAGCAGCGCGGCCACGGTCTGCAAGTTGTTCTTCACCCGGTGGTGGATCTCGCGGATGGTCGCGTCCTTGGACAGCAGCGCCCGATCGCGGCGCTTGACCTCCGTCACGTCACGGGTCAGCAGCAGCGCCCCCACCGACGCGCCGCGCACGATGAGCGGCAGTGTGCGGATGAGCACCGCGGCACCGCGTGCATCGACCTCCATACGCATACTCGGGCCGCCGGCCAGCACGTCGCGGATGTGCGCTGCCAGCTCCTGGCCCTCGAACGGATCCGAGATCAGCGGCTTGGTGACCTCCATGAGGTCATGCCCTTGCAGATCACTGGCCAAACCCATGCGGTGGTACGCCGATAACGCGTTGGGGCTGGCGTATCGGACCTCACCGGAGACATCGAGTCTGATGAACCCGTCGCCCACCCGGGGGCTGGAGCGCGACATCGCCTGATCGGCCACGTTCGGGAACGTTCCCTCGGTGAGCATCAGCAGCAGATCGCCCGCACACTCCAGATACGCGCGTTCCAGCACGCCCTTCTTGAGCCGGGAGGCCAACGCGGTCTGGTGGGTCAACACCGCCACCGTCCGGTCCCCACAGCGCACCGGAACCGCCTCCACGTTGAGCTCGGAGGCGTGCTCGGTCAGGTCCGAGTCACTTTCACGTTCGATGGAACCCGAGGTGAATGCTGCTTCCACCAAGGGCACGTCTGAAGTCTTGGCGACGGTGCCCACGGCATCGCTGTCAATGATGGTCGGCGCGGTGTTGGGTCGGCACTGAGCGACGCAGACAAAAGCGTCGTCGTCGCGGTGCACCCACATCAGGTAATCGGCGAAGGAGAGGTCTGCCAGCAGCTGCCATTCAGCGACCACGGCGTGCAGGTGATCAACCGCTTCACCTGGCAGCATGGTGTGCTCGGCAAGCAGGTCACCGAGAGTGGACATCTGGTGGCGATCTAGTCGTCGATGACGGCGATCAAGTCGCCGGCCTGGATCACGTCGCCCACCGAAACACTGACGTCACCGATCGTTCCCGCCACCTCGGCGAGCACCGGGATCTCCATCTTCATGGATTCCAGCAGGACAATGGTGTCGCCTTCAGCGATCGCGTCACCCTTCTTGACGAGTACTTCCAGCACGCTGGCCACGATCTCGGCGTGTACTTCCTCGGCCACCTGCGCGCCACCTCGCTCTCGTCAACATCCGGCTACTGGTCCTCAGTATCGAACCACACGTACGGGATCCACGCGTTCAACCACCCTCACCGGCATGAGAGACTGGGTACACACACCGGCGCGCATTATGCGCTGCTGGCCTGTCAGCCGGGCTCACACCCGGAACCCATTTGATCGGTAAGGAGATTCCCATGGCCAAGCGTGGTCGCAAGAAGCGCAGCCGTAAGCACAACGCCGCCAACCACGGCAAGCGTCCCAACAGCTAGCGCTAGGAGTTCTCAGCCCGCTGCTCGATGACAGTGGTCTGAGTGATCTTCAACTTAAGACGCTCACGTAGCCCGTCAGGTGCCTTTTCTCCACCGCACTTGCGGGCTACGAGTGTTTTGATCTGCTCTTCAATGCCGTAATGCTGCAGGCAACCCGGGCATTCTTCGAGATGATGCCGCAGCCGCGCGCTGCTTTCCGCGCTGCATTCACCGTCGAGGAGGGTCCACACCTCCGCGATCACCTCGGCGCAACCGGATACCTCGCAGTTGCCACCCTTGTCGACACTGTTCTTCAGTTCACCGTCGGTCATGCCCGACCCTCCGCCAACTCATTGTTGCGCAGGAAGCCACGCTCCTTGGCCACTTCGGCCAGCAATTCGCGCAGCTGGCGACGGCCGCGGTGCAACCGCGACATGACTGTGCCGATCGGGGTATCCATGATCTCGGCGATCTCCTTGTAGGGGAAGCCTTCGACGTCCGCGTAGTACACGGCCATCCGGAATTCTTCCGGCAGCTTATTCAACGCTTCTTTGATTTCGTCGTCAGGCAGCACGTCGAGCGCTTCGATCTCCGCCGACCGCAGCCCCGTCGAGGTGTGCTCGGCATTCGCGGCCAGCTGCCAGTCGGTGATCTCCTCGGTCGGATACTCCGCGGGCTGACGCTGCTTCTTGCGATAGATATTGATGTAGGTATTGGTGAGAATCCGGTACAGCCAGGCCTTGAGGTTGGTGCCCTCTTTGAAGGTCCCGAACCCGCCGTACGCCTTGACCATCGTCTCCTGCACCAGGTCCTCCGCGTCCGCGGGATTTCTGGTCATCCGCAGCGCAGCACCATAGAGCTGATCCAGCAGCGGTAACGCGTCACGCTCGAAGCGTGCGGCCCGCTCAGCCTCCGTCTCGACGTGAATCGCCTGATTAGAGGGATCTGCGGTGTCTGTCACGGCGGTCCTTTCGGTAGCGACACCGACCATACGGATCGGCACCGACATCGGACGTTCGAGGCACGCCATTGTCACCTGCAATACCCCTTCCGTGTTGAGGACCATAGTCCGCTCGATGCGGACACACTGCTCAACACCGACTCATGCCGGGGTATTTCCCAAAGTATCTCGACTGTCAACTCAAAATTCACTGGACTCGGGGCGCTACTGTCCAGATCGTGGGTTCCAAGGCCGTCAAAGCTGCCACTCCGGCCGTCGCTGCATTGATCGCTGCCGGGGTCGACTATCAACTGTTGCCGTATGAACACCGTCCCGGAGAGCACGCGTTCGGCGATGAGGCGGTGCGCGCGCTGACGGGCTCCGGATTGGTTCCCGGGCAGATCTTCAAGACACTGCTGATCGCGCTGGACCGCGGAGCGGATCTGGCGGTCGCGGTCATCCCGGTACCCGCGACCCTCTCACTCAAGGCCGCGGCGGCGGCTCTCGGTCGCGGGAAGGCCACCATGGCCGATCCGGCGGCGGCCGAGCGCAGTTCCGGCTACGTGGTCGGGGGGATCTCTCCGCTCGGACAACGAAAACCGTTGCCCACCGTGATCGATTCGTCGGCCCTGACGTGGGATCGCATCCTGTGCAGCGCAGGAAAACGCGGGTTGCAGATGGCACTGGCACCCAGCGACCTGGTCCGGCTCACCAACGCTGTCACGGCGTCCGTCACAGCAGGGTGATCTGCTCCCCCACGGCCTGGGCTCCGTCATCCGGTGCGAGCAGCTCCGGACCGTTGTTCGCGACGCTGTTCACCAGCGATGAGACCTGCCGCGTTTCGACGCCGACCACCTGGCCCGCCGGCTGCAACAGCCGCTGATCCAGATCCTGGTCCGGGTCCAGCCACCGGTCCTACGATTCGGCACCGAGCATCAACGGCATCCGGTCGTGAATCTCCAGCAGCGGGCCAACGGCATCGGTAGTGACGATCGTGCAGCTCAGCAGGGGTGCCGCATCCTGCCGTTGTAAGCCGGTGGGCTTCCACACCGACCACAAACCCGCCGCGAACAATCGCTTGCCGTCGCCTGCATTCATATAAAAGGCCGTCTTGGCGCCTTCCTGCTTACGCCACTCGTACCAGCCGTCCATCGGAACCAGACACCGCTTGGACTGTGCCGCGGCACGGAAGGTTGCGGCCGTGGTGAGACTTTCCGCGCGGGCATTGATCAGCGGCGCGCCCTTGGCCTGCGGTCGGCCGTCCTCGCGCGCCATGGCCCACGTCGGCACCAAACCCCAGCGCATGGTGCGGACACGACGGGTGGGAACGTCGCCTGGTTCACGATGTCGTGCCACCACCGTGAGCACCGGGTCAGTCGGCGCAACGTTGTAGTTCGGGATGACGGGAAGTTGCTGCGGTCTGGTCTGCTGACTCACTGTGCCTATCTCGTCCACCGCGTCGATCTCAACCGCGAGCAGCGCCGGGTCGATCGTCACCGCGTACCGTCCGCACATATCGCCATCGTGCCACCCGGTGGAAGGACCCGGTACAGCCACCGCATCCGTCCGTCCGGGACAATAGGGCGGTGACAAGCGGACTCTGGCAGGCACCAACGATCGACAGTTCCGTCAACGCGACCATCACCATGCCCGGCTCGAAATCCCAGACCAATCGGGCGTTCGTCCTCGCCGCGCTGGCCGCACGTGAAGGCGGCACCTCAACGGTGTCCGGCGCATTGCGCAGCCGTGATACCGATCTCATGATCGGAGCGTTACGCGCGCTGGGGTGCGACATCGCGGGTAACGGCACCGACCTGACGATCTCCCCCGGATCCGGCGACGGTGACACCTCGACGATCGACTGCGGGCTTGCCGGAACGGTCCTTCGGTTCCTGCCACCGGTGGCCGCACTTCGCCACGCCCCCACCATCTTCGACGGTGACGACCAGGCGCGTGCCCGGCCTATCGCTCCCCTGTTAGACGCACTGCGTGCGATCGGGGTCGGCATCGACGGGCAGCACCTGCCGTTCACGGTGGCCGGTACCGGGCAGGTGCGCGGCGGCGAGGTCGGCGTCGACGCCTCGGGATCGTCCCAATTCGTTTCCGGCCTTCTCCTTTCCGGCGCCGCATTTACCGAGGGTCTGACGGCGGTGAACACCGCGGACGTGCTGCCCTCGGGGCCGCATGTGGTCATGACGGTCACGATGTTGCGTGAGGCAGGCATCGCGGTGGACGATTCCATCCCCGGCCGCTGGCATATCGATCCGCAACCAATTTCCGCGCACCACTGGGCGATCGAGCCAGACTTGTCGAACGCGCTCGCTTTCATTGCGCCGGCGCTGGCCACCGGCGGGACCGTGCGCATCCTCGGCTGGCCACGAAAATCCACTCAGCCCGCACGCCAGATCGAGGACGTGGTGCGCCGGTTCGCGCACAACGTCTCGCTGACGGATTCGCATCTGGAGGTCACCGGCCAGACCGGTTATGGCGGTGTCGATCTGAACCTTGGAGAGGTCGGTGAGCTGACCCCAACGGTGGCAGCACTGGCCGCGCTGGCCGAGCCCGGGAGCGTCTCCACACTGCGCGGGATCGCCCATCTCCGAGGGCACGAAACCGATCGGCTCAAGGCGCTCGCCCACGAAATCAACACCCTCGGTGGGCAGTGCGAGGAGACTGAGGACGGGCTGCGAATAGTCGCCACCAGCCTGCACGGCGGGGCCTGGGGCTCGTACGCGGATCACCGGATGGCCACGGCCGGAGCCCTTGTCGGCCTGAAGGTGCCGGGAGTGTCCGTCGACGACATCGCCACCACTAGTAAGACACTGCCCGACTTCCCCGGAATGTGGGCCGACATGCTCGCCCAATCCGAAGCTCTTCGCGCAAGCGGCTCATCGGGACCGGGTGGTCGCACCTCTTGAGTCCGCGCGAGTACGACGAGTCCGACGCCCGCATCAGGCCGGGCCGACGCTCGCGGCCTCGCACCAAGAATCGTCCCGAGCATGCCGATGCGGTGCCCGCGATGGTCATCACAGTGGACCGCGGCCGCTGGGGCTGTGTGTTGCAGGATGGTTCAGCACCGGACCCCAGCCGTCAAGTCACCGCGATGCGGGCACGAGAACTTGGCCGTACCCCGATTGTGGTAGGCGACACCGTGAGTCTGGTTGGCGATCTGTCCGGGCGCCCCGACGCACTGGCCCGCATCGTGCGGCTGGAGGATCGGCGAACAGTGTTGCGCCGCACCGCCGATGACACCGACCCCTTCGAGCGGATCTTTGTGGCCAACGCTGACCAGTTGCTGATCGTGGTGGCGGTCGCCGATCCCCCACCACGCACCGGCCTGGTGGAGCGCACGCTCATCGCCGCCTATGCGGGAGGCCTCACCCCAATCCTGGCACTCACCAAAACCGATCTCGCAGATCCTGATGCGTTCGCCGCGCAGTTCGCCGATCTCGACCTGCAGGTCATCAAGGCGGGGCGCGATGCGCCGCTAGAACCCATCATGGACACACTGTCCGGCCGTCTCACCGCGCTGCTCGGCCACTCCGGGGTGGGCAAGTCCACCTTGGTGAACCGCCTTGTCCCCGAGGCTCACCGGGCAACAGGTGAGGTGACCGGAGTCGGCAAGGGGCGCCACACCTCGACCCAATCGATAGCGCTCCCGCTACACCCGTCGGGCTGGGTCATCGACACCCCGGGCATCAGGTCATTCGGCCTGGCTCACATCAAGCCCGCCGACGTACTGGCGGCGTTCAGCGACCTGTCCGAGGCCATCGAGGACTGTCCGCGCGGCTGCCAGCACCTTGGCCCACCCGCGGATCCCGAGTGCGCCCTTGACGAGCTCACCGGAGCGTCCGCCAAACGGGTGATGGCCGTGCGCCAACTGCTTTCCGTGTTAACAACGGCCTAACTCTTGGTTGCGAAGGCCTTCTCGGATCGCGCGAACAGCACACGCCGATTAGCGTTTCCCTCAGTGGCTGCGAAGGAAACAGCCAATGAGGGTCAGGGGTTAACAGATGACGAGCTACGTCCGTAGAATCGCCAACGTGACAGCCATTTTCGCCTGTGGCGTTGCCGCCTGGGCCACCATGTGGCTCTCCGTGTCCGGCCTGGGATAGTTCCCAGCCGCTACCAAACCTAAAAAAGCCCCCGGCGCTCAGCGCGTCGGGGGCTTTTAGGCTTTCTCGTCAGACCTTGGCGCTGCGACGCGACCTTCTGCGTTCGCGTACCGCGGCGAATGCCGACTTCAGCCCGCGCCGCTCGCGCGGCTCGAGCTCGTCGAACATCTTCACGCTGCGCGTTTCCGGCGCATTGTCGGCGGTGTACTTCAGGTACTTGTCCGGCAGCGACAGCTTGGCAATGGTCCGCCATGTCTTCGCGTACTGCACCAGGAACGGGCCGGAGGTGTACGGCAGGTCGTACTTGTCGCACAGCTCGCGCACCCGCACCGACACCGCGGCCAACCGGTTACTCGGCAGATCCGGGAACAGGTGATGCTCAATCTGATGGCACAGGTTGCCGCTCATGAAGGCCATCGCGGGGCCGGCGTCAAAGTTGGCGCTTCCCAACATCTGTCGCAGATACCACTGACCCTGCGTCTCGTTCGCCAGATCTTGCTTGGTGAACTTCTCGGCACCATCCGGGAAATGTCCGCAGAAGATGACGGCGTTAGACCAGATGTTCCGGATCACGTTGGCCAGCGCGTTGGCTGTAGCGGTCTTACGGAAACTGCCCGACGGTGAGAGGGCGCTGGCTGCGGGGTACAGAACATAATCCTTGGCCACCTGCTTGCCTATCTTGGCCAGCACCTCTTCACGTTTGGCCGCGAACTCTTCCTTGTCGGCGCGCCCCTGCGCCACCTTGCCCAGCTCCAAATGCTGTGCCCCAACTCCCCATTCGAAGAGCAGCATCAGCAACGTGTTGTACGCAAGGTTGCCCAGGTTGAACGGCGACCACTTCTTGTCGCGGGTGATGCGCAGCAGGCCGTAGCCCACATCGTCATCCATGCCAAGCACATTGGTGTACTTGTGGTGGATGTAGTTGTGGGTCTGCTTCCAGTGCGAGGACGGGTCCACCATGTCCCACTCCCAGCTGGAGGAATGGATTTCGGGATCGTTCATCCAGTCCCACTGGCCGTGCATGACGTTGTGACCGATCTCCATGTTCTCGACGATCTTGGCCACGCCGAGCGTCACTGCTCCCGCCCACCAGGCGGACCGCTTCTTGCTCGCCGCCAGCAGCACGCGCCCGCTCAGTTCCAGGGCCCGCTGCGCGGCGATGGTGCGACGGATATAGCGGCGGTCGGCAGCTCCGAGCGATTCCTCGACATCCCGACGGATCGCGTCCAGCTCGTGTCCGAGTGCCTCAACATCAGCCTCGGTGAGGTGCGCGAATTCCTGGATATCCGAAATCGCCATCGGTGAGCTCCCTTCGCCGGTTCGTGCCTACGATAGCGTAACCTACGGCACCGTAGGTTACTAGGCCGTTAACCTCAAACGTCGAGTACGCAATCCCCTGACGCTGCGGAAACACAGGTTTGAATCCGCGATCCCGGCTCATGCTCGGCGCCATTTCGCAGGTCTCGTGCGTGTCCTTCCAGCAGCGGCACTACACAGGTCTGGCAGATCCCCATCCGGCACCCGAAGGGCATCTGCACGCCGGCTTCCTCCCCCGCGTCCATCAGCGAGGTCGCAGCATCGGCCGCGCGCTGCTTACCGCTACGCGCGAAGGTGACCAGACCGCCCTGCCCGTGTGGCGCGGCCCGTGACACCGCGAATCTCTCCAAATGGAGCAGCTCGACAACATCCGCATCGGCCCACACCCGCTGCGCATCGTCGAGCATGCCCTCCGGGCCACATGCCCACGTCTGGCGTTGCGCCCAGTCGGGTACCTCGGAGGCCAGCGATGAGAGATCCAAACGCCCCTGAGTCTTCGTCGTCCGCAGCCGGTACCGGTAGGACGGGTGCGCATCGGAGAGCGCCGCGAGCTCCCCGGCGAACATCACGTCGCTCTCGGTCGGCGCCGAGTGCAGGTGCACCACATCGGGCAGCGGCAGGTCCGCCGCGGCCGAACGCCGCACCAACGTGCGCAACATCGACATCACCGGGGTGATGCCACTGCCCGCGGTCAAGAACAAGATCGCGGGTGGCGCGGGGTCGTCCAGCACAAAATTGCCCTGAGGGGCCGCCAGCCGGACGATCGTCCCCGGCTCCAGGCCGTTGACCAGGTGCGTGGAGAGGAAGCCCTCGGGCATCGCCTTGACGGTGATGGTGATGGTGCGTCCCGAACCACCGGCGTGCACCGGCGCCGATGTCAGCGAGTACGACCGCCAGCGCCAACGGCCGTCGATGAGTACGCCGATGCCGACGTACTGGCCGGGGTGATAGTCGAAGTGGAAGCCCCAGCCCGGCTTGATCTCCAGGGTCGCGGAGTCACTTGTTTCCTTGTGCACGTTCACCACGCGGCCCCGCAACTCGCGGGCAGACCACAGCGGGTTGGCCAGGCTCAGATAGTCATCCGGCAGCAGTGGCGTGGTAATGCGAGAAGCCAAGCCACGCAAGACGTTTACCGCAGCATGGCGTGACTTGGGCCCACCCGGGGCCGATGCGTCGAGCCAGGAAGCCAGTTTCACAGCCGATGACCTTCCATTGACGAAGGAGATGCCCAGCGAGGCGTAACCTACGCTACCGTAGGTTACCGGTCGGGAACAGGCCAATCGGCCAGGTCATGCGGCTTACAACAGGTCGAGCAGGAACGGCAGTTCTTGGGTGGCGTACCAAGCCAGATCATGGTCTTGTGCATCCCCAACGACCAGCTCGGCATCCTCGTCGCCCAGGTCCGCGGCGTCGATCACCTCGGCCGCACGCACCACGTCCGATTCGGCCTGCGCCAGATCGACGTGCGCGGCCACCACCGCGGATATCGGCACAGCGGCCGCTAACCGCACCACCGCATCATCCAGATCCGGACGCAGCTTGGCATCGTCGGCGGTCGCGACCAGCACCGCCCGTCGGGCCGGCAACTGGTCATCGCCGTCGTGGTTGGCCAGCAGCCGCAGCGAGGCCAGCGCCGCCTCACGCATGGCCACCTCGGACAGCTCATCCTCGTCGCCTGCGGAATAGGCCTCGCGCAGCGCCGGGGTCACCGCGAAAGCGGTGCCGTTCACCGGCCACAACTCGCCGTCGGCCACCAATTCGCGCAGCATCGCGAGCGTCACCGGGATGTAGACCTGCATGGGCATTACTGCGCCGCCTCCAACAACTCGTCGAGCGCCTCGGTGATCAGCACCGGAAGCATGTCTGCATCCGGCATCGCATCACGATCAGCGTTGATTCCGTAATACACGACGCCGTTGTAGGAAGTCAGCCCAATAGACAGCACCTGATTACGCAGCAGCGGAGGCACCGGGTAGATCTCTGCCAAGCGCACCGCCGATATACATCGGGGCCTGCGGCCCAGGCACATTCGTAACCAGCAGATTGAACAGCCGGTTCGGCAGTGTGGTCGCGACGCGGGCCGCCAACGCGTGCAAGGTCGGCGGGACAAATCCGGAGAGCGCGGCCATGTTCGGCACGTCCACCAAACTGAATGCCGCTGAATGCGATTCGGTGGCATGCGCGATCTGCGACAACCGCACCACGGTGTTGCCCTCACCCACCGGAAGGTCGACGAGAAACGGCGATACCTCGGTGGTGGCGGCGCCCTCGGCGAGAACATCCAGGTCACCGTCCCGGTACACCGACATCGGCACCATCGCCCGAATCATCGAGGTAGTGGTGACCGGCTCTCCCCTGCTCATCAGCCAATTGCGCAGCGCCCCAGCGATTACCGCCAACACCACATCATTGACATCGCAATCGTATTTGGCACGCACCCGCCGATAATCGGCCAGCTTGGTGGTCACCACGCTGAATCGCCTACTGCGCGAAACGCGTTGGTTGAGTGGCCCGCGTGGGGCGGCACCACGGGCCGCGGTTCGCACCACCTTGGCCATGCGCTCACCCAACTCGCCGATCTCGCCCGTCAGCGACGCGGCATCGGCAACCGCGCTGCGCACCGCCTCCAGGCGGGCACCGGGGCGCGCCAACCACTCCGAGACCGCACCGGCGACCAGCTCACTAGAGCTCGGTTCGTGCTCCGGAACCCAGATATCCTCGCCGAAGTCCGGGGTGCGGGCTGTCCGGTCGAACAGAACCTGTCCGAGTTCGAGCGCGGATTGGCCGTCCACCAGAGCCTGATGCGTCTTGGTGTAGATGGCCAGCCGGTTCTTGGACAACCCCTCAACCAGGTACATCTCCCACAGCGGCCGCGACCGATCCAGCGGGCGAGATGTCAAGCGTGCCACCAGATCTTGCAGTTGCCCGTCACTACCCGGGGACGGCAACGCCGAGCGCCGAATATGGTAGGTGATATCGAAATCGACATCGTCCAGCCAGACCGGCCGGGCCAGTCCGAACCCGATCTCCTTGACCCGCTGCCGATAGCGTGGAACCTGCGGGAGCCGGCTCTCCACCAACGCGAGAAGCTCCTCGTACGTGAAGCCACCGCGAGGCTTGCGGATGATCGCCAACGAGCCGACGTGCATCGGGGTTGAGCTGTCCTCGCTGGAGAAGAACGATGCGTCAAGCGCGGACAACCTGCTGACCACGATCCGCGCCGCCTTCCCCTAAGAATCTCGCCACTTGTACCCAGCGGCGCCGCTGTCCCGAACGTCCCGCCAACCGTACCCTGGCGCCCTCGACACCGGCTGTGCGATCATGATCGGCAACGTTCTGCGCCTCTCCCGCAGAGCGAATGAGGGGGCTCATTCACTGGAGGGGAAATGTCTCATCGCTATGTCACCCGGGTGGCCGATTACGAACCTGCGCCGGTGCTGGCCAGCCTGCCGCAGGCCTGTCAGTCACCACGTCCGGCGAGGTTGCGCCAATCGCGGACTCGGCCAGCGGGCATTGAGCGCCAGGCACATCTGCGCGAACAATCTCCGCCGCCTGAGGCGGTTGCGTTCGCGGATGCCGCAATGCGCCGGGTCCTGGAAGTCATGGATCGGCGCCGGCCGATAGTCCAGCTGCGCCCGCTGCTGGCCGACGGGCCCCTGAGCGCGGTCATGGCACGTTCCTCGCGCACCCCGACCACCGCCGCGGCCCGGCTTTACAAGATCCGGGTGCGCCGCTGCGCGGACGACACCGCCGAGATCTTCGGAACGTTCGAGCGCGGTGGACGCATCCGGGCATTCGCCGGACGCATCCAATCCGTACGGGGTAACTGGCTCGTGGCCGCGTTGCAGCTCGGCTGACGCCGACCGCGGCTAGCGCTTGCGGCGCGACCGCGGCGGCTTGGAGGTGCGGCCCGCGTTGCGCGCCGCTTCCCGACGCTCACGCCGCGTGCCACTGCCCGGGGCCGAGTCACCGCCACCGGCCTCATGCCGGGATTGCGCTGAACCGTCTTCCGCCGGCCCCGAGTACGTGAGCTCGGGCGCGGACTCCTCGAGCCCCTTCGCGCGCAACTCACCCTGCGCGGCCTGCGCTGCGGCGGAAGCGAACTCGGCTAACCCTTCGGGCGCCGCCTGCGGGGCAACCGTTCCGGCTGCGTCTTCCGCGGGCGACGTTACCTCGACGTTGATGTTGAACAGGAAGCCGACCGACTCTTCCTTGAGGCCGTCAAGCATGGCGGTGAACATGTCGTAGCCCTCGCGCTGGTACTCGACCAGCGGATCGCGCTGCGCCATCGCCCGTAGGCCGATGCCCTCCTTGAGGTAGTCCATCTCGTAGAGGTGCTCGCGCCACTTACGATCGATCACGCTGAGCAGGATGTTGCGTTCCAGCTGGCGCATCGAGCCCTCGCCGGCCAACCCGTCGATCTCGGCTTCCCTTGCCTTGTAAGCCTTCTTGGCGTCGTCGAGCAGGGCCAACTTGAGGTCGGCGGGGCTCAGCTCGTCGGCCTCACCGTAGGTGTCGGATGCGATGAGTTCCTCGGGCTTCAGGCTCACCGGGTACAGCGTCTTGAGCGCGGTCCACAACGCTTCGAAGTCCCAGTCCTCGTGATAGCCGTCGGCAGTGGCACCGTCGACGTAGGCGGCGATGGTGTCGGTGATCATCTCTTCAATCTGCGGCTGCAGATCCTCGCCGTCGAGGATGCGGCGGCGTTCGGCGTAGATGACCTTGCGCTGCTGGTTCATCACCTCGTCGTACTTGAGGACGTTCTTGCGGACCTCGAAGTTCTGCTGCTCTACCTGGGTCTGTGCGCTCTTGATGGCGCTGGTCACCATCTTGGCCTCGATCGGCACGTCGTCGGGGACGTTCATGCGCGTCAGAATCGTTTCCAGCGCAGCGCCATTGAAGCGTCGCATCAACTCGTCGCCCAACGACAGGTAGAAGCGAGACTCGCCCGGGTCGCCCTGACGTCCGGAACGACCGCGCAGCTGGTTGTCGATACGACGCGACTCGTGCCGTTCGGTGCCCAGCACGTACAGGCCACCGGCCTCCTGGACCTCCTTGGCCTCGGTCTCAGCGGCATCCTTGAACTTCTGCAGCGTCGCGTCCCAGGCGTCTTGGTACTCGTCCGGGGTCTCCACCGGGTCCAGGCCCTGTTCGCGAAGGTGCGTGTCCGCCAAGAAGTCCGGGTTACCGCCCAGCACGATGTCGGTACCGCGGCCGGCCATGTTGGTGGCCACCGTGATGGCCCCCCGGCGCCCGGCCTCGGCGATGATGCGGGCTTCCTGCTCGTGATACTTGGCGTTAAGCACATTGTGCGGAATGCGGCGCTTAGTGAACTGCCGTGAAAGGTATTCGGAGCGCTCCACACTCGTGGTACCGATCAGGACGGGCTGGCCCGCCTCGTACCGCTCCACCACATCGTCGACGACCGCGATGTACTTGGCTTCCTCGGTCTTGTAGATGAGGTCGGATTGGTCCTTGCGAACCATCGGTCGGTTGGTGGGGATCGACACGACACCGAGCTTGTAGATCTCGTGCAGCTCGGCTGCCTCGGTCTGGGCGGTACCGGTCATACCGGCGAGCTTGTCGTAGAGACGGAAGTAGTTCTGCAGGGTGATGGTGGCCAGCGTTTGGTTCTCGGCCTTGATCTCCACACGCTCCTTGGCCTCGATGGCCTGGTGCATGCCCTCGTTGTAGCGCCGGCCCAGCAGCACACGACCGGTGAACTCGTCGACGATCAGCACCTCGCCGTCGCGGACGATGTAGTCCTTGTCGCGGTTGAACAGTTCCTTGGCCTTGATGGCGTTGTTGAGGTAGCTCACCAGCGGCGAGTTGGCCGCCTCGTACAGGTTGTCGATACCCAGTTGGTCCTCGACGAACTCGACCCCGACCTCGTGGATACCGATGGTGCGCTTGCGGATGTCCACCTCGTAATGGGTGTCCTTCTCCATCAGCGGGACAATCCGCGCAAACTCCGGGTACCAGTTCGATGCGCCGTCGGCCGGGCCGGAGATGATGAGCGGGGTACGGGCCTCGTCGATGAGGATCGAGTCGACCTCGTCGACGATGGCGTAGGCGTGTCCGCGCTGCACCAACTCGTCGAGCGAGTGGGTCATGTTGTCGCGCAGGTAGTCGAAGCCGAACTCGTTGTTGGTGCCGTAGGTGATGTCGGCGTTGTAGGCCGCGCGCCGCTCCTGCGGGTTCATCTGCGACAAGATCACGTCGACATCCAGGCCCAGGAAGCGGTGCACGCGGCCCATCCACTCCGAGTCACGTTTGGCCAGGTAGTCGTTGACCGTGACGACGTGTGTACCCTTCCCGGCCAGTGCGTTCAGGTATGCCGGCAGCACACAGGTAAGGGTCTTGCCCTCACCGGTCTTCATCTCGGCGACATTCCCGGCGTGCAGCGCGGCACCACCCATCACCTGTACATCGAAGTGGCGCTGGCTCAGCACCCGCCAGGAGGCCTCGCGCGCGACGGCGAAGGCCTCGGGCATCAGGTCATCGAGGGTCTGGCCCTTCTCCAGGCGCGCCTTGAAGTCGCCGGTCTTGGCCCGTAGCTCGGCATCGGAAAGCTTCTCGACGTCATCGGACAGGGTGTTGACGTAATCGGCCACGCCCTTGAGACGCTTGACCATGCGACCTTCACCAAGGCGCAGCAACTTCGACAGCACGTCAATATCCCCTGTACTCGTTAGGACTTGTCAGACTTCAGCGAGTCCCATCGTAGGCGTCGTCCGCATCAGCCTCCCCGAGCAGTCACTCTTGGACGGCCGTCGCGCCATCCGCGAGCACCGCCAGGCGCCGCTCGCGGGCTATGAGGAACAACGGGAACGCGACGCTGATGGCGACGAGGAAGCAGAGCGCGATGTACGCCCAGATGTGCTTGATACCCAACCGTCGGGCCTCGACAACCATGAGCACAAGGGCCGCGACCGTGAGCAGCATCAGGTCGTTGGTCAGAGAGCCTGCGACGTGATTTGCATACGCGCTGGTCACGACATCGACTAGTTTCCCGCCGGACGAGATATACGCGATGTTGTGCCACCAGGTGGCACCCACGGCGATCAGCGCTATCGCGCCGTACAAAAAACAGAGGTTTCGGCGAGCGGTAGTCACCGACGAAGTATGCGATGTGAACGAGCCCCCGATATGAGAAATCCCCGCACCGGTCGCGGACCAGGTGCGGGGATTCTCTGCGCGGGGTAACCGCGCGCCCTACTCCCCGAGGCGTATCAGGCCGTAGTCATACGCGTGCCTGCGATACACCACAGACGGGCGACCCGAGGACTCGTCATGGAAAAGGAAGAAGTCGTGGCCGACCAATTCCATCTCATACAGCGCGTCATCGACCGTCATCGGTTTGGCCGGGTGATCTTTGGTCCGCACGATGTGGCCCGGACCCTGGCCGTCATCGACCTCGGCCCCGTTGTGAGTGTGCGCGCCATTCACCGCGGCAGGTGGCGTGAAGGCATCGGCGGGGAGAACCTTGGTGGCCTCGGCGAGCGATACCGGCGTCTTGTCTCCGTAGTGAACCTTGCGGCGGTCACGACCTCGTCGCAACCTGCTCTCCAGCTTGGCGGCGGCGGCTTCCAGCGCGCTGTGGAACGTGTCGGCACATGCCTCGCCCCGGACAACCGGTCCCCGGCCCCGCGCGGTGATCTCCACGCGCTGACAGCTCTTTTTCTGGCGACGGTTGCGTTCGTGTTCGAGTTCTACATCAAAGAGGTAAAGGGTCTTGTCGTAACGTTCCAAACGGGAAAGTTTGTCGTTCACAAAGATTCGAAAGTGATCGGGGATTTCTACGTTTCGGCCCTTGACCACGATATCGGCTTGGGCTGTCCGCTCCCCGTCCTCGAGTGCAACGGATGCCTTTGATGTGCTTGACAACTCATACCTCCGGTACTGAGAGTGCGCTTGCGCTCAACCCATCCGCTAGGGACTAAAGATGTTGACGAAGCGCATGTTTGATGTTTGAAGTACGCCGGAGTCGCCTGAAACTCTGAGACGGCAGCCCGCCGGCGCTGGGGTTGGTAACCACCTCCTCCGCCGAATGGGACGCAGGCGTTTCGTGTTGGTGAGCGGTTCGACCCACCAAACGCGGAACGTTCATAGCTTGTTGGCCCCGACGGTAGTCCGTGTTCACTCGCCTTGCCACCGATTCGTGAGAGTCGTTTCGAGATCGTCATACGATCTTTAGGAGTACGTCAGCGTGAGCACGGCAGCGACCCGAAATCCTGCGGATTTCAACACTCTGACCGATTCGGCAACGGTGGCTCCGGTGGTTACGACATCGTCGACCAGCACCAATTCGGTGGCCGGCCGCGGGGCCCGGCGCAGCGTGACACGTCCGGCGACGTTGTGCTGCCGGGCCGAAATGGACAGTCCGACCGAATCTCGCGCACCGATCTTCATGCGCAGCAGCGACGCAACGTGCACGCCCGGAATCCGGGTGGCGACCGTCGCTACGGCGGTCACCGGGTCTCCACCGCGTCCACGCGCCGCGATCCACCGCGTGGGCGCCGGAACCAATGTCACCGGCTGCTCAACGAGGTGCCAGCGCAGCAGCTCACCCACTCCCCGGGCCAGCGCCGCCCCCAGCGGAACGGCGAGGTCGCGGCGGCCGCGGTCCTTCATCGTCACAATCGCCTGTCGCCGGGGGCCCGCATAGCGCCCGAGGGAGAGGACGGGCACACCCGGATCGACGCGCGTCGTCACCACCACGGGCTCGGCGGCGAACGCGCACGCGCAGGCTTCACACCAGCGGGTGGACGGCGCCCCGCAACCGCCGCAGGCCAGCGGCAGCATCAGATCGAGCATGCGATGACTGTGCGCGCAGGGTCCGACATATCCCTTCACGCAATTTCCGCGTTCCGCATGCGCGCCGTGGTGGTATCAATTCCCCATGTCGACTGACCCCGCCGATGACGAGAGCATCCCGTCGCGGGCCTTGGGATTAATGACGGGACCGCTGGCACTTCTCCTCATCGGTTTCAGTTTCTTGCCGTGGTGGGGCATCTCCGCGGACATCGGCACATCGGAGCCGGTCACCGTCACCGGCATCGGCCGGATAACCGGCGACCCCTCATTTGCGTCACTGTCAGGCAAGGCCGGACAACCAGGGGTCGCCACCGCCATCGCAGGCATTTTTGTCCTGGCCATCGCGGCCATGTGGAGTCGCGGCCGTTTCGGTTGCGTGCGTTCACGTCTGGTCGCGTGTGCACTAGCCACCTCCGCTGCAGCACTGGCCGGTCTCGTGCCGGTGTGGCGGGCGTACGTCGCGGAAAACGTTCTCGACGCCATCGGTCTCGGGTCGCTGCTCAAGCTCCGGACCCATTACGGCGACGTTCTCTTCACGGCATACGGCGCCGTCGGCACCGGCGTCACCGCATTGGTGATCGCGATCCTCACCGCGCTAAGCGCGGTACGTGCGCACGCGGCGTGGCGGGTGCCCATCGCGATTGTCGTCGGGCTCGCCGTCGGCATAGGAATTGCATTCGCCATCCATGCGGGCATGCCGCTGCGCCCGAGCTAATAACTGCGAGGCAGTGCCGCGACCAGCCTCTCGATCTGACTGCGATCCAGCACCGCGATCGTGCCGTCGGGCAGCCCGAGAATCCGGTCGGTGGCAACACCATAGAGCCGCTGACGCTGGACCGCGGCATCGATCGCGTCGGCGCGCGCGCGCGCGTCGGGCGCGGCGATGATCCGGTGCATGGTGGCACCCATGTTGGCCGCAAAGCCCTGGATCATGTCACCGACGCCCTCCGGATCGAATGTCTCGAACACTCCCTCGGCAACCCCGCGCGTGATCACCTCGGTGAGCACCGGCCGAAACTTGTCCTCCCAGATCGCCGAGATCCTGCGCAGCAGCGACTGATTCTCCGGCCGCAACATCGACATCATCGCCGCGATGCTCTCCGGTGCACCGAGAGCCATCTTGACCTCGTAGCTGGCGCGCAGGCCCGCGTTCAGCCGCTCCAACGCACCCACCCCCGGCTCGGCGAAGACCGGGCTCAACTCCGCGAAGGCCTGATGCACGCTGCGCTCCGACAGCGCGGCCACCAGGGCCTCCTTTGAGGAAAAGTAATGATAAAAGGCACCTTTCGAAATCCCGGAGGTGGCGATGAGATCGTTGAGACTCACCGTGTCGTAGCCACGCTCCAGAAACAGGGCCATCGCCAGATCGAGCAATTCGGTCCGGCGCACCTCCGGATGTTTCACCACACGCGGCACGGGTCAGGGCTTCCTGATCCAGCCCACGTATGTCAGATACACGCCGATGACCGCCAGGATCGCAAAGAAGACACGGACCGCACCGACCGCGGGCACCGACACCTCAACGCCACTTTGCATCAGCTGAGGAAATGCCAACAGCACAAATCCCCGCAGTGCCAGAAACCAGCCGAACAGCGAGATGAGCACCGGCGCGAGTCCCCTCCAGAACTGGTGGAAGGCGATGATCATCAGCCCACAGAAGAGCAGCAGCGCGCCGAAGAGCCACGCCCACATGGGGTCCTTGAAGAAGCTGTCACTGAGGAAGCCGGGCCCGCCCACGCGAATCGCGATGACGGTGGTGACGGTGGCGACGAATGGACCGATCACCCGCGCAAATGCGCGCGTGCGCTGGGCCGGAACCTCCGTAGTGGGCGCGGTTGTCATGACGCGAACTCCTTTCGAACGGCGAAAATAGACCACTGGTCGGTATGTTAGACCACTGGTCGGTATACACGCACGGCGTGCCGCAGAACACCGCTGCCGCCGACTCGATCTGACTAGGCTCGGATTCATGGAGACCCGGACAGCACCCGCCGATGCCGACATCCTCACCTCAAACCTGCGCGTTGCACTCGACGGCCGTTTCGGTCCGATACGCGACGCCGCCCGCGAATACCTGAACCGTGCCGACCTGCTACCCGACCCGTCGCTGACGCTCGAGGAGGCGCGCGCACGATCGCTGCAGATCATGCGCGAGCTGGTGCCCCATGGCTTGCCGCAGGCGGGATTCCGCAAGGAACACGGCGGCACCGGCGATGTCGGGGCAGCGATTGTCGGCATCGAGATGCTCGGCTACGCGGACCTGTCGCTCATGGTCAAGGCCGGTGTGCAGTGGGGACTTTTCGGCGGCGCGATCGAAAACCTGGGCACCGCAACCCATCACGAGCAGTACGTGGTCCCGCTGATCAACCTCGATGTGCTCGGCTGTTTCGCCATGACCGAGACCGGCCATGGCTCCAACGTTCAGGCCTTGCAGACCATCGCGACCTATGACAGCCAGACCGGCGACTTCGTCATCAACTCCGAGGGCTCACTGGCGCGCAAGGACTACATCGGCGGCGCCGCCGAGCATGCCACCGTGGCAGCGGTTTTCGCGCAGCTCGTCACCGGCGGGCCCGGCGAGGAGGCCACCGGTCGCGGAGTGCATTGTTTTGTAGTACCGATCAGGAGCGCGGACGGCAACGACCTGCCCGGCGTCACTACCAGCGACTGCGGATACAAGGGCGGTCTCGCCGGGGTCGACAACGGGCGCATCGTGTTCGACAACCTGCGGGTGCCACGCGCCAACTTGCTCAACAAATATGCGGACGTCGCCGCCGATGGCTCGTACAGCTCGCCCATCGAGAACGAGAACAAGCGGTTCTTCACCATGCTGGGCACACTCATCCGCGGACGGGTGAGCGTCGCCGCCACCTCGGGTGCGGCGGCACGCAAGGCGCTGACCATCGCGTCGCGATATGCCCTGGTACGTAAGCAGTTCGACACTCCGGACAGCGACGACGAAGTGATCATCGCCGATTACCTCGTGCATCAACGCAAGCTTCTGCCCTTGATCGCACGGTCGTACGCGCTCGCGTTCGCACAGAACGAACTCACCGAAGAGCTGCATGAAGTACAGACCGCAGATGAGGTGGACGGCGACCGACAGCGTCAGCTGGAAAGCACCGCAGCGGGTTTGAAGGCCACGACCAGCTGGCATGCCCAGAACACCATCACCGTATGCCGGGAAGCGTGCGGCGGCGCCGGGTACCTCGATGCCAACCAGCTCACCATTCTGCGGCGCGACATCGATGTATTCACCACCTTCGAGGGCGATAACACCGTGCTCACCCAGCTGGTGGCCAAGGAACTCCTGTCGTCCTACGGCGAGGACGTGCGTGGCCTCAACGCCGTGGGCTGGACGCGGTTTATCGCCGGCATGGCCCGCGACGTAATCCTGGAACGCTCCGCGGCACGACAGGTCATTCAGACCATCCTGGACTCCTCCGACGAGAACGTTGAGGAATCCGAGCTGAGCAACCGCGGCACCCAGCTACGCCTGCTGCGCAACCGCGAGGATCATCTGCTGCGCACCGCGGCCACCCGGATGCAACGCGCCCAATCCGACGACGAGGATCCGTTCGAGGTCTTCAACTCCGCGCAAGACCACATCCTCAAGGTCGGCTCCGCTCACACCGAGCGGGTGGTGCTGGAGGCGTTCATCGAGGCAATCGACAGCTGCGACAGCAAGTCAGCACAAGAGCTGCTGGAAAAGCTGTGCGATCTGTTTGTCTACAGTGCGCTCGAAACCGACCTGTCCTGGTTCCTGATGCACCGGCATGTTTCGACCGAACGGGCGAAGGCCATCAGACGCGGTGTCAACCAGCTGTGCGAGGAGCTGCGTCCGCATCTGCGCACTCTGGTCGACGCTTTCGGAATTCCTGAAGCGCTGCTCGCCACGGAGATGATCGCCGAAAACTAGCCCGTCAGCACGGGTATCGCCTGCGGTGTCATCAGTGGACGCACCTCGATCCACCGCTCCTCCGGCGTGCCCAGTCCCGTCAGCTGCAGCACGCCACGCGCATCGGCGATGTAGATGATGGCCGGCGAGGCGACAATCGTCGATACCGGAGTCAGCAGATTGCGGTCGTCCAGATCGGAGTTCACTCCGTCGAGATTCACGTTGGCCACCAGGTGCGACCCATCGTTACGCGCCACCACGATGTCGTCACCGGTACGCCAGGCCAGCGATACCGCGGAGTTTCCGAGGCCGAAACCGAGACGGCGCGGGTGCACCAGTGCGTAATCGCCGCTATCGGTCTGTACAACCGTCGCCATGATCACCTGGCCGTCGATGATCATGGCGGCACGCGTACCATCGCGTGACAACGCCAGCTCGGTGATCTGTCCCTTGTAGTTCTGCGCCACCGCCGATGATTCGACAGGCAACACCGCCACCATGGCCGTGGTGGCTTCCTGGATGACCCTGACCACCCGGCCACCATCGATGACCACCCATACCGCGTCGTCAAGGGCCCAGGTCGGGCGGGTCAACGTCTTACCGCCGACAGCCTCGCTACCGTTCGCACCGTTGGCGCCCACCCACATCGACATCAGCGGATCTTCTCCGGCCTGCACCCGGATCACCGACGCCACCTGACGCCCACTGCGCGATAGTGCTGCCGAAACTTGGCTTCCCACTTGGCCAAACGATCCGCGCACCGGCACTGCCGTGTCACGGTCGACCGTCACCAGCGATCCATTCAGCAGTCCGTAGAGACCCACTCCCGCGCCCTCGGAAGCACCGGGGTCGGTCGACGCGACATTCTGCGTGCTCCAGCCCTGCGCCAATTGCTCATCCAACGGAGCACCATTGACCTGCAGGACGTACGGCCCGGCGATACCGGCGCGCGACAGTGTCCAAATCACCTGCGCGGCAAGGAACTGCCTGGTCCGCTGATCGGGTGTCAGATCGCCTTCCAGATCGACGCGCACGCCGCCGTAGCCACGCCCCACGTCCACCCTGCTGCCATCGGCGCGTGTCACGGGTCCACGCAACCGCAGGCCGTTCAGGTGATTACGCACCGCCCCGGCCAGTTCCGGGCGCGGACCGGATAAGAGTTTGTAGACGAGCTCGGTGGCCAGCGAATCGGGGTCGTTCACCGCCACATAGCGCGGATCGGGCACCACGGTGCGACCGGCGGGATCCGCGAAGTACACGGTGTATCGCCGATAGGTGGCCTGGAACTGCGCCCAGTCCAGGAAGACTCCATTGGGGAGCGTGTCGATTCGCCACTCGCCGTTGACCTTCACCAAGGTGAATTGGGGATCTTGGGTATCCCCCTGAGCGGTCTCGAACACCCCGATATCGGACAAGGTGCCCAATTTGTTGGCGCGCACGTTGATCGTCCACCGGTCGACGCCGCGTTGGTCGGCGAATATCGGTGACTCGATGAGCACCGCGTCGCCCGCGTCATCCCATGTCCGCGAGCCGGATTCGGTGAGGAACTGCCGGGCGGCCCGGTGCCTGTTCAACGGTTCGGCGGTGGCCTTCAAGAACTCGCGCAATACCGTCTCGGGTTCCATTCCCGGCGTGGGCGCCGGGACCCCCGGCGGCAGCGGCCGCTGCACCGTTCCGATGGCCTGCGGAGAAGAGGAGGACGGCACCCCGGCACAGCCGGTGATCCCGAGTGCCACCGCGGTCAGGATCGCGGCCACCGTGCGCCGCATCAGGACGACTCTCGCACATGTTCGGTCTTGGCCCCCGAGGTCCGCATCGGCGTGGTCTCCTGCTCCCCCGGTTGGGTTCCCCGCTCCGCCGGTTGTACTCCCCGCAAAACCGGCCGGCGCACACCAGCACTCGGACGGCTGACGGGGTTCAGCGGAAGGGGGCTCGTAGTCACTTTATGCCCGCGGACCAAGGGCACCGTCAGTCGGAACAACGCCCCGTTACCCGGTTCGCCCCACGCCTCCAGCCGTCCCTGATGCAACCGGGCGTCCTCGACGCTGATCGCCAGCCCCAGTCCGGTGCCGCCGGAATGACGCTTGCGCGACGGGTCGGCACGCCAGAACCTGTTGAACACCAGTTTTTCCTCACCGGGACGCAGGCCGACCCCGCGATCTCGCACGGTGACGGCAACACTGTCGACATCGGCGGCCATTCGGATGGTGACGGGCTTGTGCTCGCTGTGGTCGATCGCGTTGGCGACCAAGTTGCGCAGAATCCGTTCCACGCGACGAGGATCCACCTCGGCGATGATCTCGCTGTCGGGCATGTCCAGCTCTACCACCGTGTCCAGCTCGTCGGCGAGGTGCTTGACCGAGGCCACCACCGTCTTGACGGTGTCGCGCAGATCCACCTGCTCCACGGCAAGCTCGGCCACACCGGCATCGTGCCGCGAAATTTCCAGGAGATCGGCCAGCAGCGTTTCAAACCGGTCCAGCTCATTAGTCATCAGCTCGGCGGAACGTTGCAGCGCCGGGTCGAGCTCCTCACGGTTGTCGTAAATGAGATCGGCCGCCATCCGCACCGTGGTCAGTGGGGTACGCAGTTCATGGCTGACGTCGGAGGTGAAGCGGCGCTGCAGATTTCCGAACTCTTCCAGCTGGGTGATCTCGCGCGAGAGGCTTTCCGCCATATCGTTGAACGACACCGCGAGCCGCGCCATATCGTCGACACCGCGCACCGGCATGCGTTCGGACAGATGTCCTTCGGCGAACCGCTCGGCAATGCGGGAGGCCGACCGCACCGGCAGCACCACCTGACGTGCGACCAGCAGTGCGGCGGCGGCCAGGAGCACCAGCAGCACCACACCGCCGGTGACGATGGTTCCGCGCACCAGCGAAATGGTGCTTTCCTCGCTCGACAGCGGGAAGACCAGGTACAGCTCGAGCGCGGTTACCTTGGACGTCGTCGGCGAACCGATGACAAGGGCCTTCCCCGAGAAGTTCTCGGTGTGCACGGTCGAGTACTGATAACTGACCTGGCCGGCCTTCACGAATTCGCGCAGCGGGCCCGGGATCTGGGTGGCCGGCCCCGACGATGTCGCCTCGCGGGGCCCGTCACCGGGAACCAGGAGGACCGCGTCGAACGCCCCGGCGCCCCCGCCCTCGGAACCCTTGCTGCCGTTCAACAATTGGTTACGCGCCAGCTCCAGGCTGCTTTGTAGTGAACGGGTTTCCTCGCCGCCGACGTCATCGCTGACGATGACCCGCGCACGTTCCATCTCCTCCGTCGCGACCCGAATCTTCGATTCCAGGATGCGATCGGTCACCTGGCTCGTGAGCACAAATCCCAGGATCAGGATGACCAGGGAGGACAGCGCCAAATTGGACACCACCACCCGCACCTGCAGGGAACGGCGCCAGGTGAACCCGACCGCTCGACTCAGCGCCTTCAGTCCGCGTATCAGTGGTGCCGATCGCCGCTGAATGCGCCGCTTCGAGCTGAAGATCACGGGGGTCCGGCCTTATATCCCACTCCTCGAACGGTCAACACCACGGTCGGATTCTCCGGGTCCTTCTCGACCTTCGCCCGCAGCCGCTGCACGTGGACGTTCACCAGCCGGGTATCGGCCGGGTGACGGTAACCCCACACCTGTTCGAGCAGCACATCACGAGTAAACACCTGGCGCGGTTTACGTGCCAGCGCCACCAGAAGGTCGAACTCCAGCGGGGTCAGGGAGATCTGCTCGCCCTCGCGGGTGACCTTATGCGCGGGCACATCGATCTCGATACCCGCGATGTTCAGCAGTTCGGCCGGCTCATCGTCGTTACGCCGCAACCGGGCACGGATGCGGGCGACGAGCTCCTTGGGCTTGAACGGCTTCATGATGTAGTCGTCGGCACCGGACTCCAGGCCGAGCACCACGTCAACGGTGTCGGTCTTGGCGGTGAGCATGACAATCGGAACACCGGAATCGGAACGCAGCACCCGGCATACGTCAATGCCATTCATCCCGGGCAGCATGAGGTCCAACAGAACCAGATCAGGGCGCAGCTCGCGAACGGCGGTGAGCGCCTGGGTACCGTCGCTCACCACAGCCGTCTCGAAGCCCTCCCCGCGCAACACGATGGTGAGCATCTCTGCCAATGACGCGTCATCGTCGACAACAAGGATCCTTTGCCTCATAGATCCCATCGTGTCACTAGATCGTGACAAAACCGGGGTACCAAGGGGGCGAGTTGCGAACTAGTCTCCGGTGAGCTGCGCGCGAACCTTGAACTTCTGAATCTTGCCGGTGGCGGTTCTGGGTAAAGCGTCGACGAACTCGACACGCTTGGGGCACTTGTACCCGGCCAGATGCTCCCGGCAGTGCGCGACGAGATCCGGTCCCGTTGGCGGATCAGCCCCTGGGGCCGCCTCAGCGATCACCACCACCGCCGTGACGAGCTCGCCCCACTTCTCGTCGGGCACGCCAACGACCGCGGCCTCCCGAACCCCCGGATGAGATATCAGCGCGTCTTCCACTTCGATGGACGACACGTTCTCGCCACCAGTGATGATGATGTCCTTCTTGCGGTCCGAGATGCTGAGGTAACCCTCGGACATCGATCCGCGGTCACCGGTGTGAAACCAATTGCCTGCCAACGCCTCCGTGGTGGCCTCCGGCTGGTCCCAGTAACCGTCGAGATTCGTATTCGACTGCGTGAGCACCTCGCCGTCCTCGGCGATCGATACCCGGACACCGATCGCCGGAGCGCCCGCGCGGCCCAGCATGCGCGCCTGCTGATGGTCGTCGAGGTCTGCCCATTCTGACCGAAACCGATTCATCGTGATGAGCGGCGCGGTTTCGGTAAGCCCATAAATCTGGATGAACTCCCAGCCGAGCTCGGCACGCACCCGGGCGATCGTGCGCGTCGGAGGCGGCGCTCCCGCGACGATGATCCGGACCCGCTCTCGGCCCGGAATAGGTCCTTGCCAACGCGCGGCGGCATCCAGAACGGAATCGACGACCGTTGGGGCCGCACACATCACGGTGACACCGTGATCCTGCACGCGTCGCAGGATCTCGTCTCCGTCGATCTTGCGCAGCACGATGTGCCGGCCACCCATTCCGGTCGCCGCGTACGGCCAACCCCAGCCGTTGCAGTGGAACATCGGCAATGTGTGCAGCAGTACATCGTCGTCGCGCAGGGTCGCGTGCAACCCGAAGACAACGGCATTGAGCCAGATGTTGCGATGGGTCAGCTGCACACCCTTGGGCCTACTCGTGGTTCCTGACGTGTAATTCAGTGTGGCGGTGGATGATTCAACGCACGACCACGGGCAGGGGCTAGCCGGGTTCGGCGACTCCTCCTCGCCGGTTTTACCGAATATCGCGGCGTCGTCCTCACCCAGCACGAAGTTGTGAGGGGCGCGCACGGTATCCAGCAGGCCGCGCACCTCCGGATCCACAATCAGCACCGAGGCGCGCGAATGCTCGATGATGTACTCGATCTCGGCGGGCGCCAAGCGAAAGTTGATGGGCACCAGGATCCGTCCCCACCCGGACACCCCGAAGAACGAGGTGAGCAGTCGCGCGCTGTTCTGAGAGACGATCGCCACGCGCTCCCCGGGTCCGACGCCGAGATCGTCGAGCGACGCGGCTTGCCCACGTGCCCGCTCGGCGAGCTGCCGGTAGCTCAACGCCCCCCAGGAGGACGCCGGTTGCGCCGGCTCGTCGACTACCCCGACACGGTCGGGATAGACCAACTCGGCACGGTCCAGGAAATCTCGCACACTCAGGTCGAAGAACACGCACCAATCCTGCCGTCCCGCTCCCCATGTGGCGTGGATATCCACGAAGCGCGGGGACATCTTGCCGGTCACTGGTGGACGGGTGTTTAATGAGGGCGCTTGTTCAGCAGTGGTTCATGTGCGCTTTGCGCCAGCGCCTAGGAGGTGACGCGACTATGTCCGATAGTCAACCTCCGAGTATCCACGGCGCCTTCTAACGCAGACCCGGGTTGCGCTCGAAGGCGCTCTTGTTGCACCACATATGTGTGTGCACCTCGAAGCCACTGCGAGAGAACAGGACCCTTCATGAGTCATTGGGATGTCATCATCCGCGTAGCCCTGGGATTTAGCCTGGGTTGTGTCATCGGGATCGAACGGCAGTGGCGCGCCAAGAATGCCGGCCTGCGCACCAACGCGCTGGTGTGCCTGGGCGCGACACTCTTCGTCATCATGGGCGGCTACAGCTTCCATGGCCCCGGTGCTGACCCGACTCGCGTTGCAGCACAGATCGTTTCAGGCATCGGCTTCCTCGGCGCCGGAGTGATCATGAAACAGGGCGCCACCATCACCGGGCTGAACACCGCCGCCACGATGTGGGCCACCGCCGCCGTGGGCGCGCTGGCAGGCGGCGGCATGTACGACGTCGCGATTGTCGGCACCGTCGCCATCGTGCTGGCCAACGTCCTGTTGCGGCCACTCGGACATCTGCTGGATCGCCAACCCGCCATCGGCCGCGAGTCCGCACCCGCGGCGTACCTCTTCGAGGTCACCACCACCGATGAAACCGAGGCCCATATCCGGGCGCTCACCGTACAGGCCGTCAGCAGGCCTGAATTCGCGCTGCAATCGGTGCGGTCCTATGACGTCGAAGACGGCAAGCATGTGCGCGTCGTGGCGAAGCTGAGCGCAGAAGAACGCAACGACTCGCTGCTGGAGTCCGCGGTAAGCCGCCTGTCCATGGAGCCCGCGGTCTCATCGGTGCGCTGGCATATCGACCGCGAGGAAGAGGCCGAAGCCAGTGAGTGGTAGGCACATCCGTCGAGCGTGAAGCCACGGCGGCATTTCGGCCGAATACCCGCCGTATCTTCACACTCGGCGCAGGAGCTTTTCCGCAAGCGCATCCGGATCGCCACCGTCGGTGACGACCCACGGGCCGCCCCAATTGCGCTGCGCCAGATCGGCATATGCCGCGGACACCCGCGACTGCAAATCCGCGTCACGCTCATAGGTGTCGCGAGTGCGGTCGCTTTCCTGCTGCTCGCGCTGCCGCGCCCGCTGCTGGGCAAGCTCCGGGGAAACGTTCAGGAACACTTGCCAATCGGGATGCGGCAGACCGAATCGCCCGTATTCGAGCTCATACACCCAGCGGGTCATCTCGCCGTCGCCGTCCTGATGCAGCCGCGCCGCGCCGTACGCGGCGTTGGAGGCCACCCAGCGATCCAGGATCACCAGGTCGTTGGTGCGCGACAGCCCCGCGAGCTCGTCACGGGCATCACGCCGGTCCAGCGCGAACAACAGTCCCATCGCGTACGCGGAGGACACCACATCACCGTGCCCACCTTTGAGCGACTCGGCGGCGAGGTCGGCGTGCACCGAGCGCCCATAGCGCGGAAAGTCCAGCGTCGCAACGGATAATCCCTGGGCATTCGAGCGCGCTATCAGCTTCTCGGTAAGCGTGCGCTTGCCCGCGCCGTCGACACCCTCGATCGCAATCAGCTGGCCCACGGCTGGTCAGCCTACGCAAAGGCCCCCGGCACCGGAGTGCCGAGGGCCTTGTACGAGTTTCTCGACAATCAGTAACGGTAGTGCTCCGGCTTGTACGGGCCTTCCACATCCACACCGATGTACTCGGCCTGATCCTTGGTGAGCTTGGTCAGCGTGCCGCCGAGAGCCTCGACGTGGATGCGCGCCACCTTCTCGTCCAGGTGCTTGGCCAGTCGGTAGACCTCGTTGTCGTACTCGTCGTTCTTGGTCCACAGCTCGATCTGCGCGATCACCTGGTTGGAGAAGCTGTTGCTCATCACGAAGGACGGGTGGCCCGTGGCGTTACCCAGGTTGAGCAGACGGCCCTCGGACAGCACGATGATCGACTTGCCCGAGTCTCCGAAGGTCCACAGGTCCACCTGCGGCTTGATGTTGAGCCGGGTGGCGCCCGACTTTTCGAGGGCGGCCATATCGATCTCGTTGTCGAAGTGACCGATATTGCCCAGGATGGCCTGGTCCTTCATCGCCTTCATGTGGTCCAGCAGGATGATGTCGTAGTTACCGGTCGCGGTCACCACGATGTCAGCATTGCCGATGGCCTCCTCGACGGTCACGACGTCGAACCCGTCCATGAGCGCCTGCAGCGCGTTGATCGGATCGATCTCGGTGACCTGCACGCGCGCGCCCTGACCCGCGAGAGACTCGGCACAGCCCTTGCCGACGTCGCCATAGCCGCAGATGAGGACCTTCTTGCCGCCGATGAGCACGTCGGTGCCACGGTTGATGCCGTCGACCAGCGAGTGCCGAGTGCCGTACTTGTTGTCGAACTTGCTCTTGGTCACCGAGTCGTTGACGTTGATGGCCGGGAACGCCAGCTCGCCGGCAGCGGCGAACTGGTACAGGCGCAGCACGCCGGTGGTGGTCTCCTCGGTGACGCCCTGGACCGATGCGGCGACCTTGGTCCACTTGTCCTTGTCGGTCTCGAACCGCTCACGCAGCAGGTTCAGGAAGACCTTGTACTCGGCCGAGTCGTTCTCGTCCGCGGGCGGCACGACGCCGGCCTGCTCGAACTGCGCACCGCGCAGCACCAGCATGGTGGCGTCACCGCCATCGTCGAGGATCATGTTGGCCGGCTCGCCGGGCCAGGTGAGCATCTGCTCGGCGGCCCACCAGTACTCCTCCAGCGTCTCGCCCTTCCAGGCGAAGACCGGGGTGCCCTGGGGCTCCTCCGGGGTGCCATGCGGCCCGACGACGATGGCCGCCGCCGCGTGGTCCTGGGTGGAGAAGATGTTGCAGGACGCCCACCGCACCTCAGCACCGAGCGCGACAAGCGTCTCGATGAGCACCGCGGTCTGGATGGTCATGTGCAGCGAGCCGGAGATGCGAGCGCCCTTGAGCGGCAGCACTTCCGCGTACTCCCGACGCAGCGCCATGAGGCCGGGCATCTCGTGCTCGGCGAGACGAATCTCCTTACGGCCGAACTCGGCCTCGGAAAGATCGGCCACCTTGTAATCAATGCCGTTGCGTACGTCGGCCACCAGCTCGGTCATCGCCACCTCAATCGCGTCTCATGAATGTTTCTTGCATGTCAATTCAACTGACACGCATGGGTCCGTCACCAGGTTAGCGCGTGTGAGCGATAGATAGTTAGATCAGGTAGCGAGATTTATGGACGTGCAGGTCACTGGGCGCCCCTCCCGCTTGCAGGGACCTTATCGGCGAGTGCATTGGTCTCGACGAACGGAGACAACAGGCGCGCCATATCGAGCGCCACATCATGATCGGATTCCGGCGGCATCGACACGTAACTAATCGCCAGCCGCACAATCGACCTCGCGAGGATCGCGGCGTCCTCCGCGCTGGCTGACACCCAGCTGTTCGCGAACGACTCGGTGAGCCGAGCCGACGCCGGGAGCACAATCACGGCGCTGTCCACCGTCACGAGACGCATGAGCTCAGGCTTGGCGTCACCCGTGAGCAACGCGATGACCATGGGATCTGCGGCGCTCTCGGCGAAGAAGGCGGCAAATCCCTGATGTAGCGCGCCATGGATATCGCCCACATTGGCATATATCGCGCTGTTGACGGAGTCGGCCAGGCGCAGCGCCAATCGCAGGGCGTATCCCTGGGCCAGCCCCTGCCGGGAGCCGAACTCGTTGTACAGCGTCTGCCGGCTGACTCCCGCCCGACGGGCCACCGCGGACATCGTCACCGCCGACCAGTCCTGGTGCCGCAGCAGATCCCCGAGCGCATCGAGAACCGATTCGCGAAGCAGCGCCCGCGCGGCCTCGGCATACGGCACTCGTGGCGTCACACCGGGGAGCCTGACAGGGGCGCTCGCTGTCGTCAATGCGCCCCTCGCAGGCAACACATCCGTCATGGCCGCGCGATCTCCACCATCACGAAGTCGGCCTTCGCGGCGCCACAGTCCGGGCAACTCCAGTCCTCGGGAATGTCGTCCCAGCGCGTACCCGCCTCAATTCCGTCCTCCGGCCAACCCACGGCCTCGTCGTACTGGAATCCGCACTGCATGCATTCGTACAACTTGTAGTCGTTCTCGCTCATGAGTCCGCTCCTGATTTTGAGGATTCAAAAACTTCGAAATCCACTTTCTCGCGCACTCCGCAGTCGGGGCAGCACCAGTTGTCGGGAACCCCCGACCACGCCGTCCCGGCCGGGAACCCCTCGCGAGGGGCCCCCGTGCTCTCGTCGTACACGTACTGACATACGGGGCAACGGTACTGGGACATGTCTAGGCCGCCTCTTCCGTCACGCCGTACTTGGCCAGAATCTTCGCGCGCTTGCTCGGCTGGACGTTCACCTTGGTGATATCCCCGTTGTAGTGGTCCAGCACCCGCTGATCCATGATCTTGCGCCACAGCGGCGGGAAGTACGCCAGCGTCAGCATCGTCGCGTATCCGCTGGGCAGGTTCGGAGCGCCGTCCATGCTGCGCAGGGTCTGATAGCGCCGCGTGGGGTTGGCGTGGTGATCGCTGTGCCGCTGCAGGTGGTACAGGAAGATGTTGGTCACCAGGTGATCCGAGTTCCAGCTGTGCTTGGGGGTGCAACGCTCGTACCGTCCGCCGGCGACCTTCTGCCGCATCAGCCCGTAGTGCTCCAGGTAGTTCACCGTCTCGAGGAAGGTGAATCCATAGATCGCCTGAATGATCAGGTACGGGATGACCGCGGTACCGAAGATGGCAATCGTGACCCCGAACAACAGCACTGTCATCAGCCAGGCATTCACCACATCGTTGCTCGGGTGCAGCACAAAGCGATTCAGCCGCTTCATGCGCGTGGCCTCAAGGTTCCAGGAGGACTTCAGGCTCCCCCAGACGCTGCGCGGCCAGAAGCCCCAGAACGTCTCGCCGAATCGCGAGCTGGCCGGGTCCTCGGGTGTCGCGACGCGCACGTGGTGTCCACGGTTGTGCTCGATGTAAAAGTGGCCGTAGAACGTCTGCGCCAGGGTGATCTTCGAGAGCCAGCGCTCCAGTTCGTCCTTCTTGTGTCCCATTTCGTGGGCGGTGTTGATACCGACTCCGCCGAGAACACCGATCGATAGCGCGACGCCCAGCTTGGAGATCCAGCTGATGCCGTTATCGAACCCGATCCAACTCAGGTCGGTGGCGGTGAAGTAATAGGCCCCCAGGAAGAAGCTCGCGTACTGGAACGGGATGAAGATGTAGGTGCAGTACCGGTAGTACTTGTCGTTCTCCAGCGCCTCCATCACCTCGTCGGGCGCGTTCTCGCCGTCGGCGCCAAAGCGCAGATCCAGCAGCGGCAGGATCACGTACACGAGCAGTGGGCCGATCCAGAAGAAGAATGGTGAGAACTGCTGCCATCCGAGCTGGTTCATCGCATAGACAAGAGCCGTCGCGATGAAGATCGCAGTGGGCGGGATCATGCCGTACAGCCACATATGGCGCTTGCGGTCGCGCCACGCGGCGGGCAGGTCGTGGGCTGCATCAAGGTTTGACGTCATCGTCACTTCTCCTCGGTTCAAATCTTCGTGAGGTGCGTCACCGAACAGATTTTACGATAGGGCATGATTCGTCGCTTGTCTAGACAAATGAGTATGTTTTGTAAAGTGCCTGGTGGCGCGCGTCACCCAGAAGGGACCCAAGCAAGTTGAAGCGAGTTACTGCTCGACAGCCACACGGAGCCCGAGCATCGAGTGCCGGCGACTGTAGGCGAAGTAGACGACAACGCCGATGGCCATCCAGGCCAACGCGAACATCCAGGTGCGTACGGCAAGGTTGAGCATCAACCACCCGCACGCCAGGATCGCGACGACGGGGAGCCACGGCACACCCGGAGTGCGGAAGCTACGGGGCAGATCGGGACGGGATCGCCGCAGCACGATGACGCCGGCCGACACCAGCACAAAGGCGAACAGCGTGCCGACGTTGACGATCTCCTCCAGACCCTCGATCGGGGTGAGGGACGCCGCTATCGCGACAAGGAAGCCCACGATCAGGGTGATACGTATCGGCGTACCGTGCGATCCGGTCCGCGCGAGCTCACGCGGCAGCAGTCCGTCGCGGCACATCGCGAAGATGACCCGGATCTGTCCGAGCATCAGCACCATGACCACCGTGGTCAACCCGGCCAGCGCGCCGATCGCGATGACCTTGGCCGCCCAGTCGACACCGTTGAGGTGGAATGCCGTGGACAGGTTCGGATGCGAATCAGCCGCCCGCAGATCGCTGTACTTGACCATCCCGGAGAGCACGACCGTGACCGCGACGTACAGGACAGTGACGATGACGAGCGAGGCGATGATCCCGCGCGGCACATCCTTCTGCGGGTTCCGTGTTTCCTCCGCTGTGGTGGCGACGACATCGAAGCCGATGAACGCGAAGAACACGATCGACGCGCCCGCCAGCACCCCGAACCAGCCGTACTGGCTTCCGGAACCACCGGCGATGAACGAGAACAGGGACTGATCCAGTCCGGTCCTGCTAGAACTCCCCGCCTCCGCCGGCGGGACGAACGGTGTGTAATTGGACGCCTTGATGAAGAAGGCACCGACGATGATCACCAGCAGCACCACCAGAACCTTGACGGTGGTGATGACGAGGGATACCCGTGAGGACAGCTTGGTGCCGACGGCGAGCAGCACCGTCAACACCGAAACAATGAGAAATGCCCCCCAGTCGACCTTGAGCGCTCCGAGATGCACTGCGCCACTGGAGAACCCAAACACCGTACTCAGATAGCTCGACCAGCCTTTGGCGACGGTGGCCGCGCCCACCGAAAACTCGAGAATGAGGTCCCAGCCGAGGATCCAGGCGGCGAACTCACCGAACGTCGCATAGGAGAACGTATAGGCGCTGCCGGCAACCGGAATGGTCGATGCGAACTCGGCGTAGCACATGGCGGCCAGACCGCACCCGATCGCGGCCATGATGAAGGAGAGTGAGATAGCCGGACCGGTGACATTGGCCGCAGTCGATGCGGTGACGGTGAAGATACCGGCTCCGATGACCACCGAGACTCCGAAAACGGTGAGGTCCCACCACGTTAGGTCCCTACGGAGCTTTGTTTCCGGCTCGTCCGTGTCCGCGATCGACTGTTCGACAGACTTCGTTCGCCACAATCCACTACCTGGCATTACGGCAGTCTCGCACAAGCCCCATGCTCACGACGGTTGATCACACCGGCTAACTAAGAATTGACGGCCGAACGATCCAGATCAGGCTCGAGGTAGATCACCTGCGCGATCGGTACCGCCTCGCGCACCCGCCGTTCGGCAGCGTCAATCGTGGCCGCGACCAGCGGCAGATCCGCGTTAGGTGCGATCGCGATCTTGGCCGCAACCAGAAGCTCCTCCGGGCCCAGATACTGCGTACGGCAATGAATTACCCGCTCCACGTGATCGGTTCCGGTCAGCGCGTCCAGGATCGCCTGCTCCTGCGCCGCGGTCGCACCCTCGCCGATCAGAAGGCTCTTCATCTCGACCATCAGGACAATCGCGATGATGCCCAGCAGCACACCGATCGCCATGGTGCCGATCCCGTCCCACACCGGGTCGCCGGTCAAGATCGTCATGCCAACGCCAAACAGCGCAAAAGCCAGCCCCAGTAGGGCGCCGGTGTCTTCGAGCAGCACGACGGGAAGCTCGGGGTTACGTGAGTTACGGATGAACTGCCACCAGCTGGCCTTGCCCTTCAGCGGTTTGGACTCCACGAACGCAGTGCGGAAGCTGTAGCCCTCCAGTCCTATCGCCAACACCAGGATCACGACCGCGACGATGGGCGACTGAAGATGCTCAGGTGCATGGATCTTGTGGTAGCCCTCGTACAGGGCGAAGACCGAACCGAGCGTGAACAGCACCAGCGCGACCACAAACGAGTAGAAGAATCGGCTGCGCCCATATCCGAACGGGTGCAGACGATCTGCTTCCTTACTCGCCGCGCGCTGCCCGTAGAGCAACAGACCCTGGTTGGAGGTGTCCGCCACCGAATGCACGGACTCGGCAAGCATCGACGAACTCCCGGTGATCAGGAAGCCGACGAACTTGGCCGCCGCAATCCCGGCATTGGCTGCCAGCGCCGCGATGATCGCCTTCTTACTACCGCCTGCCGACATCGACTCTCCTTCTGTTCCCTTCGCGCCTTGCCCTGTGAATCGCTATGCGTCCACGTCGACTGTTGCCATGAACACTCGCGCATCGGACTGCCCGACCAGCGTGACGCTTCCACCGTCAGCCGGCACCCATACCGACTGGCCCGCATGCACCGCGAGGTCCGGCCCCGAACCGTCCAACCGCACGCTGCCCTGAGTGCACAGCAGTATCCGTGGCCCTTTGATCCCTACCGGTATGCGCTCGCCATCCACCAAATCGAAACGCGACAGCGCGAATTCCTTGGCGGGCGTGAGATACCGGGTCTGGGCGCCGTCGGTCACCGTCTCGACGTGCAGGTGTTTCTCGGCGGCGGGTGAAAAATCCAGCACCCGAAGCAATTCGGGTACGTCGACGTGCTTGGGGGTAAGCCCGCCCCGCAGCACGTTATCGGAGTTGGCCATGATCTCGACCGCCAGGCCGCGCAGGTACGCGTGCAGGTTTCCGGCAGGCAGGTAGATCCCCTCCCCCGGTTCCAGGGTGAGCCGGTTCAACAACAGCGAGGCGAGCACTCCCGCATCGGCGGGATACCGCTCACCCAACTCTAAGAGGGTGCGCGCCTCGCCGACGAAACGCTCATGCCCGGAGGACAAGTAGCGCACCGCGCCGTCGAGCACCGCCGGCACCAGCACATCCAGGCTCGGCTGCGGCAGGGTTATCCAGGTGGTGAACAGGGCCCGCAGCCCGTCCGCATCAGATTGACCGGCGAGCAGATTCACATACGGTGTCAGCGCATCGACATCCAAAGCGCGAAAGAGTTCGACGGTATCGCCGGGATCGCGGAAGCCGGCCAGCGCCTCGAAACGGTCCAGCGCCACAACCAGTTCCGGCTTGTGATTGCGATCGCGATAATTGCGCACCGGAGAGTTGAGCGGCATCCCCACGGCCTCTTCGCGGGCGTACCCGTCGGCCGCCTGCTGCGCACTGGGGTGAGCCTGCAAGGACAGCGGCTCGTCGGCCGCCAGCACCTTGAGCAGGAACGGCAGCTGATCACCGAACTCCGCCACCGACGCCGGCCCCAACTGACCTGCCGGATCCGCCGCCACCACATCAAGCAATGACTGTGCGCCACTGCCGGTTTCCAGGTAGGCGGGATCGGCCGGGTGCGCACCCAACCACAGCTCGGCTTCCGGATGCGGAGTAGGCGTGGGGCGCCCGGTGAACTCGGCGATCGCCGTCCGCGAACCCCAGGCGTACGTCCGGATCGCCCCCCTGAGCAGCTTCACAGCCCGGATCTCCCCCCGCCAAGCCGGGCGTACACCGAGGCCATTTCGAGCCTCGTCGCGAGCATCATCAACTGCGCGAGCTCCGACGGCCGCGCCCCCACGTCGCCCAGGTCGGTGGTGCTCACCAGCTCGGTCTCCTCGATACCGTCGATCCTCGAGGCGACCGATTGGAAGTCACTATCGGTCGCCAGGGCAAGGATCCGCGGTCTACCACCACTGCGAGGACCATCGATGAACTCATCATGAAACAGCGAGCTCTCACCAGAGCTCCTACCCGACAACGTGTCCCGCATCGCGGCCAACGCCTGCGGGAGACCGCACGCGGTCGCGGTGCGCTGCGTCAGCCTCAGCAGCGTCGCCGCCGCGTGTTGAGCGAGCGCCACGGTGACCGACCGATCTCCGCAGAACACCACCGGACCACCGGTCAAGCGCGTGGCAATCACCTTGGCGGCGTTGGTGAAGACCTCCCGACCCACAGTGTTCCGGGATACCTCACCATCCACCTCGTCGGCGATGGTCATGACGTCAGGCGCGATGGCCTTATCGAGCGCTCCTAGCACGGCCGCGCCGACGGCGAGATTGTGGGCAAGGCTGAAAGTGTCCGGGACCCGCAAACGGGGTGCCAGCGAAATCGCCCGCCCCGCACCGGAATATGCCAAAGGGCCCTCATCGGGGGCGGCGATGACTACCCGGGCGCCGCGGCGCGTGCCCACCGACACCGCAGCGCTGAGGGCCGGGTCACCGGCATCGTCGCCGGCGACGACCACGACATCGAGCGGGCCCACCCATGCCGGGGCCCGAGTGGCAGTCACGAACGGAAGGCTCACCGTGTCCGACAGCGCCCCAGCCAGAACCGCTCCGGCCGTGGCGGCGGCGCCGCGACCCGCGACCCAGACAACCGCGCGCGACCGGTCTTCGGATTGAAGGGGCTCCAGGGCGCCCTCGGCAATGGCCGTGCCGACCGCACGCACCTGAGAGCCGGCCATCGACGCGGCTTGTAGCGAGCCATCGCGATCCGCCGCCAACAGCGCTTCGGCGTCGTCCAGATCGATGGTGACGTTCATCAGGTCGCGGCCTCGGTGCGGTCAACCAACTCGGTGACGCGTGCGACCACGGCCGCCACATCTTCATCGGTGCGCGCCTCCACATTGAGACGCAGCAATGGCTCGGTATTCGAGGTGCGCAGGTTGAACCACGTCCCGGTGCCGATGTCGACAGTGACCCCATCGAGGTGGTCGATCGAAACTATTTGTGTGCCAAATGACTTCAGTACCTCATCAATACATGCCTTGGCATTGGAAACGCGGAAGTTGATCTCGCCGGAGGACGCGTACCGCTCGTAATCAGACATGAGATCCGACAGCGGCCGGTCCTGCTCACCCAGAGCCGCCAGCACGTGCAGCGCCGCCAGCATGCCGGAATCGGCTCCCCAGAAGTCGCGGAAGTAGTAGTGCGCGGAGTGCTCACCGCCGAAGATTGCCCCCGTCTCGGCCATCAACGCCTTGATAAACGAGTGACCCACCCGGGACCGCACTGGCGTTCCCCCGTGCTCGACGACGAGCTCGGGGACGGCACGCGAGGTGATCAGGTTGTGGATGACGGTGCCACCGATTTCCCGCTCCAGCTCTCGGCGCGCCACTAAAGCAGTTACCGCAGAGGGAGATACGGCCCGCCCACGCTCATCGACCACAAAGCACCGATCCGCGTCGCCATCGAAGGCCAGCCCGATGTCGGCTCCTTCGGAAAGGACGAAGGCCTGTAGATCACGCAGGTTCTCGGGATCGAGCGGATTGGCTTCGTGGTTGGGAAAATTACCGTCCAACTCGAAGTACAACGGCGCGAGCGCGATCGACGCAATCGGACCCAACACCGCCGGGGTCGTGTGCCCGGCCATCCCGTTTCCCGCATCCACTGCCACCCGAAGCGGGCGCACTCCGCTCAACTGAACCAGTGACCGCAGGAAATCGCCGTACTCGGCGAGGACATCGCGCTCGGAGACGCTGCCCGCTGGACCATCATGCACCGGCACGCCGTTGATCAGCTCAGCACTAATGATGGACAGGCCGGTGTCCTTGCCCACGGGCTTGGCACCCGCGCGGCACAGCTTGATTCCGTTGTAAGCGGCCGGATTGTGACTGGCGGTGAACATGGCCCCCGGGCAGTCCAACAACCCCGAAGCGAAATACAGCTGGTCGGTGGATGCCAGACCGATCAGCACGACGTCGACACCCTGTGCGGTAGCACCCTCGGTGAATGCCTGCGCCAGACCGGGCGACGAGTCCCGCATGTCGCGACCCACCACGATCCGCAGCGGTGTACCAACGTCCACCCGCTCGGCCTTGACCAGCCGCGCGAACGAGGAACCCACGTCGAAGACAAAGGACTCGTCGAGCTGCTCGCCCAGGAGGCCACGAACGTCGTACGCCTTGATGACTGCGTGGACAGCGTCGGCGGACCGGGCCATGACGAGAGTGCTCCTATTGATCTATCGAGAGAGGGGGACGTTAGGTGTCGCTGGCCAGCCTAGTGGTCGGCGAGTATCCAACGTGAACGTCCGGCGAGAGGCTACAGAATGTCATCGGGCCGAGCCGAAACTACCTGATCAGAATCACTCGGCTGGATCAGGCAGAACGCGCAGGTGTCCACGGCGCCGCCCGACCGGAGCCGGATGCACGGGCCTGGGGGCAGCCGAGGTGGCGGGCGACCCCATATCGAGTGCCGGCTCGCTGAATCCAGCAGCGGCCACCCGGACACCGGCAGGTTCCCGCACCGCGTCGGCCAGGGCAACCAGGTCGTCATCCTCGGGATTCGACGGCAAGGGGCCGTTGTACCGGACGAGCTCCCACCCACGGGGCGCGGTGATCCGGCTCGCGTGCTGCGCGCACAGATCCCACGAATGCGGCTCGCTGGACGTGGCCAGCGGCCCGACCACGGCCGTCGAATCCGCGTAGACGAACGTCAACGTCGCCACGGCGGGACTCGGGCACCCGGGCCGACAGCAACGACGGGGGGCTCTCACAAACGTTGAGGCTAGCGTGCGCAAACACGTTCCGACCCGCAGACACGCGCTGTGAACCGACCGAGACCCTCCGGTGATCGGGCAGAGACCCCGGGGTGACCGGCTCGTTGTGATTCGTCAGCCACAGCAGCCACACCGTTACCATTTCTCGTATGTCACGTGACGGACGGCGCGGCGGCTCGGCTAGCGGGTCGAGCTCGCAGGGCTCTCGAAGGGGGCGCGATTTCCGCGGCCCCCTCCTACCGCCGACCGTTCCCGGCTGGCGCTCACGCGCCGAGCGTTTCGATATGGCGGTCCTGGAGGCCTACGAGCCGATCGAACGGGCGTGGCAGTCACGATTGGAAGGTCTGGATGTCGCGGTCGATGAGATTCCACGCATCCAGCCCAAGGATCCCGAGTCTGTGCAGTGGCCGCCGGAGGTCATCGCGGACGGACCGATTCCGCTGGCAAGGCTGATTCCCGCCGGTGTGGACACCCGGGGTAACACCACCCGGGCGCGAATTGTCCTGTTCCGCAAGCCGATCGAATTGCGCGCGAAGAAATCTGGAGATTTGTCGGATCTCCTGCACGATCTACTGGTCGCGCAGGTTGCCACCCACTTGGGGGTGGAGCCGTCGGTGATCGACCCATCCATCACCGACGAGGGCGATTAACCCGCCCAGTCGAACATGGAGCTAGATGATGCCCCGCTTCAGGCGACGGCGCTCACGCTCGGACAGCCCACCCCAGATGCCGAACCGCTCGTCGTTGGCCAGCGCGGACTCAAGGCACTCGTCCTTGACCTCGCAGCCCTGGCAGATGCGCTTGGCCTCGCGAGTCGACCCACCCTTCTCAGGGAAGAACGCCTCGGGATCGGTCTGTGCGCACAGCGCCTTCTCTTGCCACTGATCGTCAGCTACACCGATCAGTGCATCAAAATCGTTCTGCACCAACGTCAGATGCGGACGTGCGGGCGGCAAGCCCGTCGCACCCGTGCCAACGCCGGAACTCAGCTCGTCGTGTACGCCAAATTCATTGCGCCCGAACAGCATCGTCCCGCCTCCTCACTGTTCCTCTTGCATCCCAATACAGCTCGTAATGCCCGGTTTCGTGCCACATCGTCGTTTCTCGGCCATTTCCATTCGAACATCTGATCGAATCTCGGTCTGCGCCTGTAACTTCCAAACCCAGCCCGAGGAATGACACTGGTGTGATTACACACGTGTTCGCTGCCGGGGTCAAGCGAAGGACGAAAATTCATACCATCTGCGACCGACAAAATCGGCGTGGCGCCCTCGTGGCGTGTCGCATCATTGCCGGCGCACTAGTCTGGGTCAGCGTGAAACTCACCGTCCTCGTCGGCGGCGTCGGCGGAGCGCGCTTCCTGCTCGGCGTCCAGCGCTTGCTCGGATCAGACTCCAGCAAGCATCAGATAAGCGCCATCGTGAACATTGGCGACGACGCCTGGATGCATGGCGTCAGGATCTGCCCTGACCTGGACACCTGCATGTACACCCTGGGCGGAGGGGTCGACCCGGAGCGGGGCTGGGGACACCGCGGCGAGACCTGGAACGCCATGGAGGAGCTAGCGGCCTACGGCGCCCAGCCCGACTGGTTCTCGCTCGGCGACAGGGACCTGGCCACTCACCTGATACGCAGTCAAATGCTGCGAGCCGGTTACCCGCTATCAGCGGTCACCGAAGCGTTATGCAATCGATGGCAGCCCGGAGTCCGGCTGTTACCCGCCAGCGATGACCGCTGCGAGACCCATGTGGTGATCACCGACCCCGCCGACGGACAGCAGCGTGCCATCCACTTTCAACAGTGGTGGGTACAACACCGCGCGCAGGTTCCCACGCACAGCTTCGCGTTCGTCGGCGCGGACGAAGCAAAGGCTGGGCCGGGTGTTGCCGAGGCCATTGGCGAAGCCGATGTCGTCTTGCTGGCTCCGTCCAATCCGGTGGTGAGCATCGGGGCGGTTCTGGCGGTCGGCGGAGTTCGCGGAGCGCTCCGCACAACCCCCGCTCCGGTCATCGGGTACTCCCCGATCGTGTCCGGCAAGCCGCTCCGCGGAATGGCCGATGAATGTTTGCGCGTGATCGGTGTCGAGGTGAGCTCGCAAGGTGTCGGGGAACACTTCGGCGCCCGTTCACAGACCGGCATCCTGGATGGCTGGCTCGTCGGCGAGGGTGACGCCGCTCACATTGCGGGAGTTCAGGTACGGTCAGTTCCGCTGCTCATGACCAACCCGGACGCGACGGCGGCAATGGTGCGTGCGGGACTTGACCTGGCCGGAGTTACCCTATGACCTTAACTGCGGATTCCCCTGCACCGGAACATGGTTCAGCGGCTCCGGTAGAGATATTACCCGTTCCGGGCCTGCCGGAATTCCGCCCTGGTGACGACGTCGCCGGGGCCATCGCCGAGTCAGCGCCGTGGGTCCGCGACGGCGATGTGATCGTGATCACTAGCAAGATCATCTCCAAGGCCGAGGGCCGAATCGTCGCCGCGCCCACCGACCCCGAGGCTCGAGACGCCTTACGGCGCAAATTGATCGACTCCGAATCGGTCCGCGTGCTGGCCCGCAAGGGCAAGACGCTGATCACCGAGAACACCATTGGCATCGTGCAGGCCGCGGCTGGAATCGACGCATCCAATGTTGATACTGCTGAACTCGTGCTGCTTCCCGTTGACCCCGATGCCAGCGCGACGGCGGTGCGGGCCGCACTGTCGCGCCGACTGGGTGTGAACGTAGCTGTGGTGATCACCGACACCATGGGCCGGGCCTGGCGCAACGGCCAGACCGATGCGGCCATCGGCTCTTCCGGCATCTCCGTCCTCTACGGCTACGCCGGTGCAAAAGATAAGCACGGTAACGAGCTTCAGGTGACCGAGGTGGCCATCGTCGATGAAATCGCCGCTGCCGCCGACCTTGTCAAGGGCAAGCTCACCGACGTGCCCGTCGCGGTGGTGCGCGGCCTGTCGGTGTCCGATGACGGCAGCGCAGCCCGCGATCTCCGGCGCTCGGGCCCGGACGACCTGTTCTGGCTCGGCACCGCAGAGGCCTTGGAGCAGGGACGCCGCGATGCGGTGCTGGTGCGCCGCTCCATCCGGCAATTCGCCGACATCGCGGTCGATCCCGACCTGCTACGCGAGGCCATCGGCGAAGCACTAACTGCGCCTGCGCCGCATCACACCCACCCGGTGCGATTCGTGTGGGTGCGGGATCCGGCGAAACGACGTGCACTGCTGGACGCCATGAAGGATGCGTGGGCCGTCGACCTGAGTGGGGACGGCCGCACCCCCGAGTCCGTGGAGAAGCGGGTGGCACGCGGACAGATCCTCTATGACGCGCCGCAGGTCGTGATTCCATTCCTGGTACCCGACGGTGCACATGACTATCCCGACGAGCGCAGGAATGCGGCGGAACGCACCATGTTCACCGTTGCGGTCGGTGCCGCGGTGCAGGCACTCCTGGTGGCATTGGCCGCCCGGGGCGTGGGGAGCTGCTGGATCGGGTCCACCATCTTCGCGGGAGACGTAGTACGCAGGCAGCTCGTCTTGGACACCTCATGGGAACCGATGGGCGCCATCGCTATTGGGTATCCCCACGGTTACCCCGACGAGGGATTGACACCACGCACTCCCCTGCCGGCCGGCCAGATGCTGGTGGAGCTGTGACCGGACTGCGCGAGTCTGCCGTCGAGCTGCTCTCCTTGTGGGAGGCGCCCGATGCGGAGCAGGACAGCCTCCGGCATTCCGTGCTGGCGTTCCTCGACGCCAACCCGGACGCCTGCCGCCGCCGCAGTGCCGCCGGCCATATCACCGCCTCGGCGCTGGTGGTCAATCACGACGGATCGCAGGCGCTCCTGACCCTGCATCCTCGCGTCGGTAAGTGGCTGCAGCTGGGCGGCCACTGCGAAGAGGAAGACTCCACGATCCGGGACGCCGCCCTGCGCGAGGCCACCGAGGAGTCCGGGATCGCGAATCTCACTCTGGCACCGAATCTTCTTGGAATACACGTACATCCGATCACGTGCTCGCTGGGTGTGCCGACGCGCCATCTCGACCTTCAGTTCTTGGCGCATGCACCCGAAGGCGCACAGATCACCGTCAGTGACGAATCACTCGACCTGCGCTGGTGGCCCATCGACCAGATTCCGGATGAAGACCACTCGGTCGTCGTATTGGCCCAACGGGCGCGGGCACGCCTGCGCTGAGAGCGCGACGGGAGCTTCGCGAAAGTCACGCCAACCCCTCGGGCATATTCGGATCCTCGGCCGAATACGCGCCATCCGACGCCGACCTGCGGCCGGGCGCTTAGACGTCCGAGGAGTACCTGATGCCGCCGTCGGGAATGGTGATTCCGGGCCACACCCGGGCGCCGCGCAGCAGCTCGCACCGCGCGCCGATGTCGGCACCGTCACCGATCACGCCGTCGCGCACCAGTGCACGCGGACCGATGCGCGCACCGAACCCAATGATGGAGCGTTCCACCACTGCGCCCGCTTCGATGCGCGCACCGTCGAAGATCACCGCACCGTCAAGCCTTGCCCCCGGGCCGATTTCGGCTCCCCGGCCCACCACGGTGCCACCGATCACCAACGCGCCCGGCGCCACCGATGCGCCATCGTGCACCAGCGCCTCACCCGGATGTTCGGGGATCGCCGGTGACGGCGCGATGCCGCGGACCAGGTCGGCCGAGCCGCGCACGAAATCCTCGGGAGTTCCCATATCGCGCCAATAGCTGGTGTCCACGAATCCGCACACCTTGGCGCCACTGCTCAGCAGTCCCGGAAAGACCTCTCGCTCAACCGAGACCGGCCGACCGGAGGGAATCCGCTCGATCAGTTCACGCCGGAACACGTAACACCCGGCGTTGATCTGATCGGTGGGCGGATCTTCGGTCTTCTCCAGAAACGCGGTGACGCGACCATCGGAATCGGTTGGCACACAACCGAACGCGCGCGGGTCACCGACACGCACCAGGTGCAACGTCAAGTCGGCCTGAGTCTGCTCATGGTGCGCGAGAAGATCTTTCAGATCCAGACCGGACAACACATCGCCGTTGAAGACGAGGGCAGTGTCGTGGCGCAGATGCTCCAGCACATTCCGGATAGCCCCGCCAGTGCCCAGCGGCTCTGTCTCTGTGACATATGTGATCGACAGGCCCAGCTTGGATCCGTCGCCGAATTCCGACTCGAAGACCTCAGCCTTGTAGGACGTCCCGAGCACCACATGATCGATCCCGGCCGCCGCCACCCGCGACAACACATGTGTCAGGAACGGGAAGCCGGCGATCGGCAGCATCGGCTTGGGCGCCGAGAGGGTCAGTGGGCGCAGCCGGGTGCCCTGCCCTCCCACCAAGATGACGGCATCGGCTTTCACGGTCCCCGATTCAACACTGCCAGATACAACACTGTCAGGCATTCGCATCTCCTTGCTTGTCCCGGCGCCGATTGGCGCGGATCGCCGCGCGCACCACGATCGCGGATCGAGCCGCCAGCGCGCTCCGAATGCTCCAGCGCAACGGCGCCTGCCACCAGTGTGGGTGCCGGTCGGATTGATAAATGTAGACGCTGTCGTGATGAGCGGTGAGGCTGCGTGCGGGGTCACGTCCGGCCGCGTGCCCCTTCGCATGCACCACCTCGGCACTAGGCGCGTACACGTTCTGCCAGCCCGCGCGCGCGAGCCGGTCCCCGAGATCGACGTCCTCCATGTACATGAAGTAGCGCGTGTCGAATCCGCCGATGGCGTCGAAGGCCTTGCGCCGAAGCAACAGGCACGACCCCGATAGCCAGCCGACGACGCGCTCGGACGGTTCCATCCGGTCCTGGCGGTATGCCGCGGTCCAGGGGTTGGTGGGCCATACCGATCCCAGCAGCGCGTGCAGCGCGCCCCCCGTGAGGGTCGGCACCACTCGAGCCGAGGGATACACCGAGCCGTCTGGCTCACGAATCAGCGGACCCAGTGCCCCCGCCGCGGGCCAGCGCTGCGCAACCTCGAGCAGCGCGTCGATGCTTCCCGGACCCCACTGCACATCGGGGTTCGCGATCACAATCCACTCGGCGCCGGGATCGACCTGCGCCACCCCCAGATTGGCGGCCTTCCCATAGCCGACATTGCCCCCGGTGCGGAGCAGTTCCACGTCGGGCTCCTCGGCAGCGCCTTCGGGCACTCCGTCGGTGGAGCCGTTGTCGGCCATGATCACGCGCACAGGGCGATCGGTGGCATGGCGCAGCGTGCGCAGGAAGCGGTCGAGGTGCTCGCCAGGCGAGTACGTCACCGTCACCACGGCGAGCTGCTCGGGTAACACCGACGAGCCACTCGGGCGAAGGGGATCAGGCACGGTGCTTGAGGGTACCTACCCCTAGTTTGTGGCCAGCGCCTCAGCCAACGCGTCCCGCCATGGGCGCAGCGGCGCCAGGCCCGCGCCGGCCCAATGATCGCCGTCCAGCGCCGTGTACACCGGCCGGGGTGCGGCACTCGGAAAATCGACGGACAGGCAGGGCCGCAATCTCGAGGTATCCGCCCCGACCAGCTCGAACACAGCCTTCGCCCAGTCGAACCGGTTCACCACACCACCGCCGGCCGCATGCAGGATCGGAGCCTCAACGCCGGAGGCCGCCAAGTCCAACAGCCCCTCGGCGAGGTCTGCGGCATACGTCGGGGACCCGGTCTGATCCGTCACCACGCGCACCGGCCCGTCCCCGGCCGCCAGTCGCTTCATGACGCCCACGAAATCGCCGGTGATTCCGGTGTAGACCCACGCGGTGCGCACCACCTGGGCTGTCGGTAGGACAGCGTGAACGGCCTGTTCGCCCGCGAGCTTGGTGCGCGCGTACACGCCGGCCGGCCCCGTGGCGTCACCCGGACGGTAGGGGCGTGGGCTAGCAACACCGAACTCACCGCTGAACACATAGTCGGTAGAGATATGGATCAATCTGGCGCCAACCTCACGACATGCCTGGGCCACCCTCTCGGCCCCCGTCACGTTGACCGCGTGTGCCCTGGCCTCATCGGTTTCCGCGGCGTCCACGGCGGTGTAGGCGGCGCAATTGATGACGGTATCCCCCGCAGCAACCACCCCGTCAGGCACACTGTCGCGGGTAATATCCCAGTCAGACGAGTTCAGAGCTCTGATAGGGAGGTTATGACGTGCGGCGCGAGCAATGAGGTGGGTACCGAGCTGACCGCCCGCTCCGGTGATAACAAGCACACCGAGAGTCTGGCACGCCGACTTCGCTTCCGAGGGATGAGCGCCGCCCCGACGTAGCCTTGACGAGGCTTGAGACATGTTGCCCGGCGAACACCCGGCCCGGAAAGAAACGGATCACTGTGACCGACCCTCACGCTCTTCGCGCGAGCGGCTCACCGCAGACGGAGACACCACGACCCCTGTGGCGAGGCATCGCGACGCTGGCCGCGGTCGCGGTCATGGTGGTCACCGGAGCCGCCTGGGGAAAGATCGGCAACATCGATCCGAACATCGCCCGGTTCGATCTGCCGGGCCTGTTCGGCAACGCCGGGAAACCCAATGACGGCGCGATCGACATTCTGATGGTGGGCGTCGACAGCCGCAGCGACGCGCACGGCAATCCGCTCTCGCAAGACGAGTTGGCGATGCTGCGCGCCGGCGACGAGACGGCCACCAACACCGACACCATCATTCTCATCCGCATTCCCAACAACGGGAAATCGGCAACGGCGATCTCCATCCCCCGCGACTCGTACGTCACCGTCCCGGACGGCACGAAGGGAAAGATCAACGGCGTCTACGGCGAAGCCAAAGAGAACGACCGGCAGAAGCGTGTCGAATCCGGTGAGACCCTCGAGGCGGCCGAACGCGAGTCGGTAGATGCCGGGCGTTCGGCACTAATCCAGACGGTGGCGAAGCTGACCGGTGTCACCGTCGACCGCTACGCCGAGGTCAGCATGCTCGGATTCGTGCTGATGACCAACGCGCTGGGTGGCGTCAACGTGTGCCTCAACGAGGCTGTCTACGAACCGCTGTCGGGTGCCGATTTCCCTGCCGGTCCGCAGACCCTCGATGGCCCGAACGCGTTGAGCTTCGTGCGGCAGCGCCACGACCTGCCCCGCGGTGACCTCGATCGCGTGGTCCGCCAGCAGGTGGTGATGTCCTCCTTGGCGCATTCGGCGCTCTCCGGCGGAACGCTGACCAACGGAACGACCCTGAGCAAGCTTCGCGATGCGATCACGCGCACCGTGGTGCTCAGCGAGGGCTGGGACGTCATGGACTTCATCCAGCAGTTGCAGAAGCTGTCCGGGGGCAATGTGGCGTTCGCGACCATTCCCATCCTGCGCGAGGACGGTTGGACCGAGGACGGTACGCAGAGCGTCGTGAAGGTCGATCCCGATCAGGTGCGCAGTTGGGTATCTGGCCTACTGGACCAGCAGGCCGAAGGAAAGACCGAACAGGCGACCTACTCCAAGGACCAAACGACTGCCGACGTGGTCAATGAGACGGAGATCAACGGCCTCGCCGCCGCGGTGTCGGAACTGTTGGTGGGCAAGGGATTCACCGCAGGCAAGATCGGCAACAATGATGCCGACCACGCGGGTAGTAGCCAGGTCCAGGCCGCCAAGCAGGACGACGTAGGCGCCAAGGCGGTGGCCGAGGCGTTGGGGTTGCAGGTGGTCGAGAAACAGGGTCTGCCCGAGCGCACCGTTCGCGTGGTGCTGTCCAACGACTACCACGGTCCCGGGTCCGGACGGGATACCACGCTGGCGTCTGCGGACAGCGGTTCCACCACAGAGGGAGACGCACCCCCTCCGCCACCGTCGCCCATCTTCACCGCGGCCAACGGACCGCGCTGCGTCAACTGATGAACCTCACCTCTCTGCTGCTGGGCGACGCGAACAGTCCGGCGCCACGGATCACCTATTACGACGACGCCACCGGCGAACGCATCGAGCTCTCGACAGTGACGCTGGCCAACTGGGCCGCCAAGACTGCCAACATGCTGCGCGACGAGTTTGGCGCGGGGCCCGGGTCCACGGTCACGGTGCGGCTGCCCGCGCATTGGCAGACCGCGGGTGTGCTCCTCGGAATCTGGTGGGCCGGTGCCGAAGTGGTGCTCAGCGGTGAGGACAGCTCCGATGTCGCGTTCTGCACGCCCGGTGACGAACCGGACGCCGACGAGGTGTGCGTGCTGTCGCTCGACGCTTTCGGACGCCCGGTGCCCCACCTGCCGCTTGGATTGACCGACTATTCGACGGCGGTTCGGGTCCACGGAGACCGGTTCTCACCCGCAGGCGCCGGGCCCGCGCTCAACGGGCGCAACGTCGATGAGATTGCCGGTGCCGCACGGGAAAGCGCCGCGACTCAGGGCATCACGGCCGAGGATCGGGTGTTGAGCGCTGGCTCCTGGGACACCCCCGACACGCTGATCGCCAATCTCCTGGCGGTGCTCATTGTTGGCGCCTCACTGGTGCAGGTGGCCAATCCAGACCCCGCCGGACAAGAACGGCGGGTTGTGTCCGAGAAGGTCACCCGCACCCTCCCCTAACGCGAATTAGGAACCAAGCAGTGCGCGGGTCATCACGACGCGCTGAATCTGGTTGGTGCCCTCATAGATCTGGGTGATCTTCGCATCGCGCATCATCCGCTCCACCGGGAAGTCGGTGGTGTACCCGGCACCGCCGAACAGCTGCACGGCATCGGTGGTGACCTCCATGGCCACATCGGAGGCGAAGCACTTAGACGCCGAGGAGATGAAGCCCAGGCTCTTCTCGCCGCGCTCGGCACGCGCCGCGGCGGTGTACACCAGCAGTCGGGCGGCCTCGACCTTCATCGCCATATCGGCCAGCATGAACTGCACACCCTGGAAGTCACTAATGGACCGGCCAAACTGCTTGCGGTCCTTGGTGTATGCGATGGCGTGGTCCAGTGCACCCTGCGCGATCCCGAGGGCCTGCGCACCGATGGTCGGGCGGGTGTGGTCCAGCGTCTCCAGCGCGGTCTTGAATCCGGTACCCGGCTGACCGATGATCCGATCGCCCGGGATCCGGCAGTTCTCGAAGTACAGCTCTGCCGTCGGCGAGCCCTTGATACCGAGCTTGTGCTCCAGCGGGCCGACGGTGAATCCCTCGTCGTCCTTGTGCACCATGAACGCCGAGATACCGTGGGCCTTCTTCTCGGGATCGGTCACCGCCATCACGGTGTACCAGGACGACTTGCCGCCGTTGGTGATCCAGCACTTGGAGCCGTTGATCACCCAGTCGTCGCCGTCGGCCTTCGCGCGGGTGCGCATGCTGGCCGCATCACTTCCGGCCTCGCGCTCGGATAGCGCATAGGAGGCCATCGCCTCACCGCTGGCGATGGACGGCAGCACCTGGCGCTTGAGCTCCTCGGATCCGCTGAGGATCAGGCCCATGGTGCCCAGCTTGTTCACCGCCGGAATCAGCGAGGAGGAGGCGCATACCCGCGCGACCTCTTCGATGACGATGCAGGCGGCCACGCTGTCGGCGCCCTGACCGTCGTACTCCTCGGGAACGTGTACGGCGTTGAAGCCCGAGGCGACCAGCGCATCAAGGGCTTCCTGAGGGAAGCGCGCCTTCTCGTCGACATCCTTGGCGTAAGGCGCGATCTCCTTCTCGGCCAGACCACGGATCGCCGCACGCAACTCGTCGTGCTCCTCAGCCAGCTTGAACAGATCAAACGACGGGTTTCCAGCCATCACAGCCTCCAGGATCGAACAGTTAGTCGCCGTTAACTGTACGTCACGGTCAATTTAGTCGCCTAATAGTCTGCGCTGCAGCGCAGCATCCTTCTCGAGAACCGTTGCTTCCATGTTCGTCTGGAAGGCGACAACCTTCTCGCGCAACCCGTGATCGGATACCCCGAGAATCCGCGCCGCCAGCAGTCCCGCATTGCGCGCTCCGCCGATGGACACCGTTGCCACCGGCACGCCCGCGGGCATCTGCACGATGGACAGCAGCGAGTCCAGGCCGTCCAAGCGCGCGAGCGGTACCGGAACGCCGATGACCGGCAACGGGGTGGCCGAGGCAACCATGCCGGGCAGATGCGCCGCCCCGCCCGCCCCGGCGATGATCACCTGTATGCCCCGATCTGCGGCTGTTTGCGCGTACTCCAGCATGCGCCCCGGCGTTCGATGCGCCGACACAACACCCACTTCGAACGGAATCTCGAACTCCGCCAGAGCATTCGCGGCATCCGACATCACCGACCAGTCACTGTCGCTGCCCATGATCAGGCCGACCCGTGCGCTCACCATCCCTAGTGCCCTTCCATCCATCCGTCGGTCCATACCGCGTGCGATAACCAGTGCGCGGCCCGCTCGGCGCGCTCCCGCACCTCGGCCACGTACTGCGGATCCGCCGCCGAACCATCCGCGCGGCCCTGAATATTCACATGCCCGAGCTTGCGACCCGCGCGCTCGCCCTTGCCGTACAAGTGCACCTTCGCCTCCGGGATGCGTCCCATCAAGTGGTGCATCCGTTCGTCGAGTGACATCGCGGGCGTCTCGTGTGCACCCAGCACATTGGCCATGACGGTCACGGGGGCCAGCTGTTCGGTGGAGCCGAGCGGGTAGTCGAGTACCGCACGCAGGTGCTGTTCGAACTGTCCGGTCCGCGCACCGTCCATGCTCCAATGCCCGGAGTTGTGCGGGCGCATCGCCAACTCGTTGACCAGCAGCCGGCCGTCATTGGTTTCAAACAGCTCCACCGCCAGACACCCGGTCACACCCAGATCGGTAGCGATACGCAGTGCGAGCTGCTCTGCCTCCATCGCTCGTTCCTCCGGCAACCCTGGTGCTGGCGCGATCACCACGGCGCAAACCCCATCCCGCTGAACGGTTTCCACCACGGGCCAGGCGGCGCCCTGCCCAAACGGCGAACGGGCGACCATCGCCGATAGTTCACGGCGCATATCGACGCGCTCCTCGGCGAGCAGCTCCACTCCGGCGGCCAGCTGCTCGGCGGCCACCGCGCGCGCCTCGTCCAGATCGTCGGTGATCCACACGCCGCGGCCGTCGTATCCACCCCGTACCGCCTTCAGCACAACCCGGCTACCCGTCTCGGCGGCGAACTTCTCGACATCGGCGACGGTCCTGATGTCCGCGAAGCCCGGGACCGGAGCGCCGATACTCTTCAATTTCCGTCGCATGAACGTCTTGTCCTGCGCGTAGATGAGTGCCGACGGCGGCGGCTGCACGTTGACGCCCTCGCTCTCCAGCGTCTCCAGGAACGCGGTGGGGACATGCTCGTGATCGAAGGTCAGCACGGTCGCACCCTTGGCCGCCCTCCGCAGATCGTCGAGATCTGTATGCGAACCCAGCACGACATCGGGGGTGACTTGAGCCGCCGGCTCATCGGCCGCGTGAGCTAGCACCCGCAGTGTCTGACCGAGCGCAATCGACGCCTGGTGGGTCATCCGGGCCAGCTGACCACCACCGATCATGGTGACGACGGGAGTTTCGGACACAGACATATGTTGTCATGCTGGCCACACGGCCCGGCCGGAACGGCCCGTCCCAGCCGTTGCCAGCAGCTGAAATACCGCGATCACACACACGCCCGTAGCCAATGAGGTCGGCGGACCGCTTCGCGCTGCCATGCCATTTTCCGTACACTCGCCATTTGTGTCTTTCGCCGATGCCACCATCGCCCGGCTGCCCCGGTTTATCCGGCCTGTCGCCGAGCAGCACCACGAGCTGATCAAGTTCGCGATCGTCGGTGGAACCACGTTCATCATCGACTCGGGCATCTTCTACGCGCTCAAGCTGACGATCCTGGAGCCCAAGCCCCTCACCGCGAAGATCATCTCCGGCATCATCGCCGTCATCGCCTCCTACATCCTCAACAGGGAGTGGAGCTTCCGGGACCGCGGAGGCCGCGAGCGGCACCACGAAGCGCTGCTGTTCTTCGCGGTCAGCGGCATCGGCGTGCTCATCGCCATGGTCCCGCTGTGGGTGTCGAGTTACATCCTCGAGCTGCGCGTGCCGAATGTGAGCCTGACGGTGGAGAACATCGCCGACTTCATCAGCGCCTACCTCATCGGCAATCTGTTGCAGATGGCGTTCCGGTTCTGGGCCTTCCGCCGGTGGGTGTTTCCCGACGAGTTCGGGCGCCACGACCAGGGGCCCGCCACCCTTGTGACCGGCGAGACCGAGCAAGACGACGCGTCAGAAAGCGGCAACCCCGTGCACCCCCATACGGGGCTGCCGAACAGCACCACCGTGCATCACGGCACCGAGGTCGGCCGTGGCCTGTACGGCTCAGCGCATCACGTGGCGGGGGGCCGCTCCCGGCCACGCCCGGTGGAGCGACTGTCGCCCTCTTCAGAACCGAGGGTGTCGAAGACCTCGTGATACAGCAGCGAGTGGACGTATTCCACGCGCGGTATCTCATGAAATTCCAGCGGATCCTGTGACGCCGATTCGATGATCAGCGTGCCGGTGCGCAAAATTCTGTCCACCAGGCCATGACGGAACTCCACGCTGTTGATCCGTGCCAGCGGGATGTCGATTCCCGAACGGCTCAACAATCCGTGACGGAACATCACGCGCCGATCGGTGATGACGAAATGCGTGGTCAGCCAGTTCAGGAATGGCCACACGCTCAGCCAGCCGACCAGCACCAGCCAGACGACACCGATCGCGATCATCACCACGTTCTTCGCGGTGGCCTGCCAGTCGGTGTTATCGACCATCGCGGCGACAAAGGCCGCCGCGCCGGTGGACAGAATCAGCACCAGCGCCGGGCCGATCAGTCGCTTCCAGTGTGGATGGCGGTGCAACACCACCTGCTCGTCGTCGGCGAGGACGTTCTCCGGATACCCCACGTGCAGCGACCTTACTGCTCGCCATGCGGGCGCAGATGCGTTATGTCGCCCGCCGTGACCGCGGTGACAGTGCCATCGGCACTCTCGATACGGAGCTGTCCATCATTGCCGAGGCCGACCGCGACGCCGATCAGTTCACGCTCGCCCGGCAACTCGGCGCGCACCTTGGACCCCAGGGTGACACTGCGTGCGCGGTAGTCCTCCAACAGCTGATCGTCGACACCCCGCGCGGTGCGCCAATGCTCGACGCGGCCGCCGAGCTCACGCAGCACCGCACGCGCCAGCTCATCGCGATCGGGATTGGCCCAGCCAAGAATCGCCAGCGAGGTGGCATTGGGGTCCGGCAGCTCGCGCTCGGTGAAGGTGGCGTTGAGACCGAGACCGAGCACGATGGCCGACTGGGGCGTGACGACCTCGGCCAGGATCCCGCACAGCTTGCGTCCCTCGACGAGCACGTCGTTGGGCCATTTGAGCCCGGCCTGGATTCCGGTGACCTCCGCGACCGCGTCGACAATCGCCACCCCGGCCAGCAGCGGCACCAGACCCCACCGGTCCGGCGGCACCTCACCCACGCCGATACCCACCGACATGGACAGCTGCGTGTGCGCGGGGGCGCCCCAGTTGCGTCCGTGACGCCCGCGGCCGGCGGTCTGGTGTTCTGCGAGCAACACGACGCCGTCAATGTCCTCCCCCGCCGCGGCGCGCGCGACCAGGTCGGCATTGGTGGATCCGGTTTCGTCGACGACGTCGATACGGCGCCACTGTCCGCCGGGGCTGTCGGTGAGGGTGAGTTTGTCCGCGGTCACGTGTCTAGCCTAGGGCGATCAGCGAGATGTGGCGGCGGCCCGCTCAGCGAGATTCTCTTCGACCTCGTGCACCCACACCCCGTGGGCGTGCGTGGTGTCCACCTCGATCTCAAAGCGTTCCGTCATGTCCGGGGTGATATCGGCCAGATTCACGTAGAACTGCTCGTACCAGCGGCGGTGCTGGTACACCGCGCCGTCCTCCTGGGTCAGTAGCGGATTGTCTATGCGCGTCTTGTTCTTCCAGATCTCGACGTCCTCCAGGAATCCGTCGCCGAAGGACTTGGCCATCGCGGCAGCGAGCTTGCTTGCGTTCTCCGCGGGCAGATCAGGCATCTCCTGGATGGCTACGCCCCACTGCAACACGAAGGAATTGTGCGTTACCGGGTAGTGGCAGTTGATGAGCGCCACCTCGACGGTGAATCCGGGGCCAAGGTCATTGTGGATCCAGTCAATCATGTATGCCGGGCCGAAGTATGTGGCCTCCGACCGTACACCCGTTCCTTCCCAAAGCTTTTCGGGGTTGGGAACATAGTCTGGCCGCGGCTTGGACTCCATAAACTGACTGGCGGTCTGCCCCTCGATGACGTTCTTGAAGTACGTCGGATAGGCGTGGTGAATGTAGAAGAAGTGCGCCATGTCGACATTGTTGTCAACGATCTCACGGCAGTGTGATCCCTCGATGAAGATCGAATTCCATTGCCATGGAGACCATTTTCCCTCCTGATAGCCTTCGATCGTCGGCGGGGCGAGCTCGGCAGGCGGTGCGGATCCCTCCGGGTCGTGCCATACGAGGAGTTGGCCGTTCACCTCGAGAGTGGGCCAGCTACGCGTACGTGCGAGCTTCGGGGTGCGCTTGGCATAGGGCACCAGCGTGCACTTTCCATCACCGCCCCAACGCCAATCATGGAATGGACACGCGATGCTGTCATCCTTGATGCTGCCCTGCGACAGATCGCCACCCATGTGACGGCAGTATCCGTCCAGCACTTTGATATCGCCGTGAGAATCGGCGAACACCACCAGCTTGGTGCCGAATGCCTCGACACCGTGCGGCTCACCGTCATGGAACGACTCGGCCAATCCTAGGCAATGCCATCCCCGGGCAAAGCGGGCCATCACTGTGCCACTATCGATTTCGCGAATCGCGCCGTCAGTCTGCATGGAGGCTGTCCTTTCGCTGACTTACTTTCATACTGCGCTCTACAGCAGCCGTTGTCGCCCATATGCAGTGAATTGAGCATCGAGTGCGGTTTTGTCCAGTGGTCCCATCCGCTGGAACACCGGAGCGCCCCTTCCCTCCCAACGGAACACGGGCTCGTCGGTATGCCAGCACTGCTCCTGCAGCTCGCGTTTGAGAACCTTGTTGGACCCGGTCACCGGCAGGTTGGCCGACACCCGGAGGAAGCGTGGAATTCCCTTGCTGCCCAGATCCTCCTGCAGTGACAGGTACTCGACGAAACCGTCCACATCGAACGCATTCGGGTCGGCCACCTCGATGGATGCCATCACCTGATCACCGGAGCGCGGGTCGGGCACCGCATACACCCCTGCCGCGATCACGGCGGCGTGGCGCCGCAGCACCCGCTCGATGGTGAGCGCCGAGGTGTTCTCTCCATCGACCCGGATCCAGTCGCCACGCCGGCCCGCGAAATAGATGAACCCACCCGCGTCGAGATAGCCGAGATCACCGGTCCAGTACCATCCGTTGCGGATCCGGTCGGCGTCGGCATCGTCATTCTTGTAGTAGCCCTCAAAGCCGCGGCTGCCCTGTTTGTCGACGATCTCCCCCACCGCCTCGTCGACGTTGAGCACACGCCCGTGCTCATCGATAATGGCTGCGACACAATCGTTAAGCGTTTCCGGGTCGACGATCGACACACCGTCGTGAGCCGGACGCCCCAGCGCGCCAGTCGGCGCATCGGGATCCAGCGCGACCGCTCCCCCTCCCTCACTGGACCCATAGCCCTCGAACAATTCCACGCCGAACCGTCGACGGAACACCGCCTGATCCTCCGGCGACGCCTCAGTGCCGAATCCCCGCATCAGCTGGTTATCGGCGTCGTCGGACTGCTCCGGGGTGGCCAACAGATATCCGAGTGCCTTGCCGACGTAGGTGAAAAACGTCGCACCGAAATAGCGCACATCGGGCAGGAAACGCGACGCCGAGAATGTAGGTGTCAAACAGATCGTGGCACCGTTGGCCAGCGCGGGAGCCCACAACGCCATCAACGCATTCCCGTGGAACAGCGGCATGCAGCAGTAGTCGACATCGCGGCGGCTATGCCCGAATTTCACGGTGGCCAGGTAGGCAATCTGCGCAAGCCGTCCCTGGCTGCATTTCACCGCCTTGGAGGCCCCGGTCGTGCCGGAAGTAAAGAGCAGCAGGAGTAGCGAATCCGCATCTACCCCCTCGGAAGCCGCTGCCACGGTGCGGTTCTCGTCGATCAGTGCAAGGTATCCGGCACTGTCGATCACCAGGAACCGGTCCGCCGTCACACCGAGGTCCAGTCCCCGCAGCCGGTCGAGGTGCTGGGTGTCGGTGACGATCAGCTGGCAGTCGGTATGACGGATCTCGGCGGCCATGTCCGCCGGCCCACGGGTGGGGTTAATGCCCACGATGGTGGCCCCGGTCAGTGCGGCGGCGCCGAGCCAGAAGACGAAGTCCGGGACGTTCTCCAACAGGACCCCAATATGAAAAGGCCCGCCGACCCTTAG
>NZ_MAEV01000020.1:0-132027 GCF_002013385.1 Mycobacterium sp. D16R24
AGAAATAGTCAAATCCTGTGGATCGAGGGTCGTCAGGCGACCTCGGACACTGGGGTGTCGGGCGATGGTTCCGGGGTGATGTCGACCGGACGTTCGAGGAGCTTGCCCTGGTGGAACACTGCGCCGGCCCGCACCAACGCCACCAGGTGTGGTGCGTTGACCGCCCGCCACCGCGACTGCGCTGCTTCGATCAGCTTGTAGGCCATCGCCATGCCCGCCGCCCGTGATCCCGGGCCCTTGGTCACCCTGGTCCGAAGCCGAACCGTCGCGAAGGTCGATTCGATCGGGTTCGTGGTGCGTAGATGCACCCAGTGCTCGGCGGGATACCGGAAGTACTCGAGCAGCACGTCGGCGTCATCGACGATTTTCTTCACCGCTTTCGGGTACTTCGCGCTGTAGTCACGTTCGAACGCTGCGATCGCCAACTGCGCCTTGTCGATGTCCTCGGCCCCGATGATCTCCTTCATCGCCGCCAACGCACCCGGATGCGCCGATTTCGGGAGTGCAGCAAGAACGTTGGCTTGTTTGTGGAACCAGCAGCGTTGTTCGCGGGTGGCGGGGAACACCTCCCGCAGTGCCCGCCAGAATCCCAAAGCTCCGTCCCCGACCGCGAGCGCCGGCGCGCGCATCCCGCGGCGGCGGCAATCCCGCAGCAGGTCCGCCCAGGACTCGGTGGACTCTCGGTAGCCGTCGGCCAGGGCGACGAGTTCCTTGCGGCCGTCCGCCCGCACCCCGAGCATCACCAACAGGCAGAGCTTTTCCTGCTCGAGCCGGACTTTCAGGTGGATGCCGTCGACCCACAGGTACACGTAGTCGACCTGCGAGAGGTCCCTGGTGCCGAAGGCCTTCGCCTCGTCCTGCCACTGGGCCGTGAGCCGGGTGATCGAGGATGCGGACAGTCCGGCGCCGGTGCCGAGGAACTGTTCGAGCGCCGGCCCGAAGTCACTGGTTGACAGGCCGTGCAGGTACAGCAGCGGCAGCACCTCCGATACCTGCTCGGACTTGCGAGCCCAGGCGGGCAGGATCGCCGAGGAGAACCGCTTGCGCTCGCCGGTATCGGGGTCGATCCGCTTGTCGTTCACGCGGGGCGCCTTCACCGCCACCGCACCCGCCGAGGTCACGACCTCACGTTCGGCGTGGTATCCGTTGCGGACCACCAGTCGGTGGCCGTGTTCGTCGACCTCACCGGCATACCGGGCTACATAGTCGGCGACCTCGGCCTGCAACGCCGCGGCCAGCATCTGCCGGGCACCGTCGCGGACGATCTGGTCGAGCAACGACCGGCCCGCACCGGCCGCATTGCGGGTCTCGTTGGAGTCGTCGTTGTTGTCTACTACCGTGAGCACGGGCGTGCCTTCCCGCCAGCGCGCCAACGCTGGTCTTGATCAGAATTCGGATTCCTTGCAGATCATCTTCCGGGAAGGCACGCCCGCCCGGGATCCACAGGTTCTGATCATTGCTCGGCGACATCGACGTCGAGATAGTAAAGATGATCGAGGCCAACGCTGTGGTCCGGCTGGTGCGAAACCCCAACGCATACACAGGTGAAACAGACGGCAACTACTCGTACCAGATCAACTGGAAGACCGCGACGGGCGAGCTAGAACTACTCGACAACGAGTGGGCGTTGCTAGGTGTTGGCAACGCGGTGTACGTGATCGCTCCCCGGCTGTGGACGCCGTACGACATGTTCCCGCCCGATTACGACCCGATCTATCAGGGCGGCTAGCCCGGTGGAAGGACAGCACCGTTGCCGGTGCCGCCTTCCACCGGGTACCGGATTAGGCTGAGTTCTTCAACCAGTTGGAGACGTTGGGCTGAAGGTTGAACCAAGCGCTTGAGAGGCCCATCTCGACAACGATGAGATGGTCGTTCGCGTCGATCAAGCTCATGATCCGGTCACGGAGCCCAACCACTGTCAGGCTTGACCCCACACACCAGACGCTTTCCAGTACATGAGCGTGATAGGGATGACTCTTCAGAAATGAGATGAGCTTGTCGTAGTCCCTGTCGGGTTCGGACAGGTCGTAACTCACCAGGTAGGTGCTCATATTGGCACCCTTTCTAGGGCACGCCATCTGTGCTGCCCACCCGCTACCCAATTCGCCATTATTGGGCGTTCTTGGGCGGTTCGGTATACAGTCGGGCACGCACCTCGAAATGCATATATCGACGGAAAACCTCAACCAGGGGGACAACCCCCCAACGGTTGGGGTTCTTCGTTGTGCCTTGTATCACATTCTATATGTGGTGTCCGACAAACGGAACCCATACAAGATGTCGTGAACGACATTCGCGTAATTCCCTGGTCAAAAGAGTGTGTTGGTCCACGTATCCGGCGTGTCGCGTGGTAGGTGTTTCAGGCCGGTGAAGGGTCTAGATAGCCTGTCGTGGGGCCCGACGGATTACTAGGATGATGTAAATGGTTGCACTCGGAATGTCGATCGGGGCTACACAGCTGGTCGCCACCGACGGCAACCCTAACGGCGTCCCCGTCGTGCGGACCTCGATGCTCACGCTCCACGAGGATCGGCCCTCGGAGGTCGGTATCCCGAAGGAACCTGGCCTGGCCCTCACCGGATTCGTCGATCGCGTCGGTGACCCAGTCGGAATCGTCGGAGCCGACGGATCCGTGCACAGTGCCGATTGGGTCATGGCCGAAGCCATCCGGGTCATGATCGCCGACGCGGCGGTGGTGGCGAACGTCGACGCTCCCCCGGCACTCGCAGCTGCCGTGCCAGCCCATTGGGGCGCGCACTCCATCGCCGCGTTGCGCGCCGCCATTGACAAGGTGCCTGCCCTGGCGCCCGGCGGCACCCCGATGAAGCTGGTGCCCGACGCACGCGCCGCACTGGAGAGCGCGCGCGATCGCCTCCCCACTCATGGTGTCGTCATTGTCTGCGATTTCGGCGGAACCGGCACCAGCATCACGCTCGCCGACGCCGCACATAACTTCGAGCCCATCGGCCAGACTGTCCGCCATCGTGACTTCTCGGGGCAGCGCATTGACCAGGAGCTCTTGACTCGGGTTCTTGCCGGCCTCAACCAGGACCCGGACGGAACGGCATCCTTGGGCGCCTTGACGCGCCTGCGTGATCGCTGCCGCGCGGCGAAGGAACATTTGTCGACCGACACGACGACCGTGGTTCCCGTTGAGCTGCCCGGCCTCACCTCCGATGTGCGGCTTACGCGCAGTGAGCTCGAAGACTGGATTCGGGAACCGCTGGCCGCGCTGATCGCCGGCGTTCAACAAACCTTGGAACGCAACAACATTCCTTCCGCCGGGGTTAGTGCCGTCCTTACCGTCGGCGGTGGTTCCGGCATCCCCCTTGTCACCCAACAGCTTTCCGAACGCTTACGCTGCCCAATCATCGCCGCACCGCAGCCTCAGCTCGCCGCTGCGTTCGGGGCTGCCGTCATGGCCGGTCAACCAGAGGAAACGCCGTCCCCGGCAGCAACCATGATGCGGCCGGTACCCGCGGGTGAGGAAACCGCCAAGAGTCCCGCATCAAAACCCATAGACACCGTCGAATCCGACCGGTTGGCCTGGTCAGAAGGCGACACCTCCCCGGAATTGCAGGAGTACCAGGACTACTCGACTCCCGTCACCGCTGCCCGACCGGAGGTGACGTTCAGCCCCGGACCGGGCGACTACCGTGACACCGACCGGATGCGTTGGTTCCAGCGACCGTTCCTCTGGTTCGTTGCCGCGGCAGTGTTCTCCGGGGCCATATTTACCGCGCTGTTCATCGCGTGGCAGGACCGCGACGATGCTCCGTCTCCGAGCAACCGGACATCAACCACGACGACAGTGACGACCTCGCCGCACCCCTAGTCTTCGTGAATCCTGTTTTAGGCCAGCGATTCTGGGGGGTATTCCGAGCCTCGCGGCATGCACCGGTGTGAGCCATAAAGGAAGAGCCGGAAGGCGCGATGCGCCTTCCTTTTTTCGTGTCAGCACTGTTGGATGTCGGGATGATGTTGTTCACGGAGCGGACATGACCGGCGCCAGACGATTCTGGATCGCGCTCGTGGCGGGGTTGATGGCCGGCGCGTTGACATGGACGACGAGCTCGGCGACCTGGCAATGCTGCTGGTTCTGGTCGCCAGCCTGTCCGCAATCGGGATGCTTCTGATCTCGGCCAACGAGGAGGACAGGGGCGCCCACGCAGGGCTATGCATCTGACGGTGTGGGCGATGCTGCACACGATCTACGCCGCTCGATACGCGCGGGATCTATTACCAGGGCGCCGGCGGCGGCATCGACTTCAACTCCGACGTCCCGCCTCGCTACGTCGACTTCTACTACTTCTCCTTCAATCTCGGCATGACTTACCAGGTCTCCGATACCGCTGTCACGGAGTCCCATATCCGCGACGTGGTGTTGAAGCATTGCCTTTTCAGTTATATCTACGGCACGGTGATCGTCGCGTGCACCATCAACCTGGTCATCAATCTCGTTGGCTAGGTCTAGGCGCCGCGTGCGCGCTGATACCGCGTGGTATGGAAGTCGCGGTTACCGAATTCTGACTCAATTGCAGTGAGGCGCTTGAAGTAATGCCCAATCGCCAGCTCCTCGGTCATGCCCATGCCGCCGTGCAGCTGAACAGCCTCCTGCCCCACCAGGCGGGCCGCACGCGAGATGGTTGCCTTGGCCGCCGACACCGCGCGAGTACGGCGCGGACCATCGAGATTGAGCGAGGCCAGGTAGGAGGCGGCCACCGCTTGCTCGACCTCTATGTGCATGTTCACCATGCGGTGTTGCAACGCTTGGAAATTGGAGATCGTCACGCCGAATTGCTGGCGCTGCTTGGTATATTCGACCGTGTCGGCGAGCACCTTGCGCAGCATTCCTACCGCCTCGGCCACGGTGGCAGCCGTGGCTTCGTCGAGGGCCGCATCGATCAGCGGCCAGGCCTCGTCCACCTCCGAGATACGCGCCGAATCCGGCACGCGTAGACCGGCCATGACGAGGTCGCTGGCATGGTGATCATCGATTGTCCGGTAGTGATGTGCGTCGATCCCCGTTGGCGGATCGACGGGATCGAACGGTATTGCGAATAGCGTGAGACCCGCGGTGGCGGCGTCATCACCGGAGGTCCGCGCGGTGATGATCAGATGGGTGGCGATCGGCGCGTCGCTCACCACGATCTTCTCGCCGTCCAGCACCCAGTCCTGTCCTTCGCGACGGGCAGTTGTCCGCACGGAGTGAAACGATTGCCCGGAAGTTGACTCCAGAGCGGCGAATCCAGTCACCACATCGCCGGCCGCAACACCACCGATGAGGTCCTTGGCCAGGCCGCTGTTCGAGCGCCGGAGCAGGCCGCCGCCGAGCACCACCGTGCCGATGAAGGGCTCGACGACGAGGTGCTGTCCGAGGACCTCCGCGATGACTAGTACCTCCTCCGCGCCGCCACCCAGACCGCCACTGTCCTCAGGCAGTGGCGCGGCGAGGATCCCGAGCTCCTCGGCGAAGGACTTCCACACCTGCGGCTGCCAGCCGACGTCCGAGCGTGCCGCGCGGCGGCTGGTATCCAGGGCGTAACGGTTGGACAGGAAATCCGAGACGGAGTTCTTCAGGAGCTGTTGTTCGTCGGTGAGGCTGAAATCCATGGTGATGTTCGCTCTTGTCTGTCAGAGGCCCAGTTGGGCCTTGGCGAGGATGTTGCGTTGAATCTCGTTGGAACCCGCATAGATTGATCCCGCGCGATCGTTGAAATAGTGCAGTGGCGCCACCGCCTGCCAGAGCTCACCGCTGTGGTACCCGTCGGCGGGCGGTGTGTACTCGACCACCGGACCGCCCGGCTTCGTGACATGGGGCTGATACACGCGGCCACGCGGGCCCGCGGCCTCCAGCGTGAGGGTGGTCAACGCCTGGGACAGTTCGGTTCCAAGAATCTTGAGCATCGAGGAGGCCGTGCCCGGATTACCGCCACCGGCGACGACCGCCAGTACCCGGTGCTCGAGGACCTCCATCACGTCGATACGTATCGCGAGATCGGCGAGCTTGGCGCTGAACACCGGATCGTCTGCCAGGGTGCCATTCTCGGCGGGTACCGACTGGGCGGCCGCGCTCAGCTGGTCGAGGCCCACCTGCAGCATGGGAGCCGCTGCCCCACCGCCGCGCTCGAACTCAAGGAGGTACTTGGCGACAGTCCATCCCTCATCGATCTCACCGAGGACATTCGTCTTGGGGACCCGCACGTTGTCGAAGAACACGACGTTCTGCACCTCCTCGCCCGAGCTCATCACCAGGGGCTTGACCTCTATTCCAGGTGAGGTGAAATCGATCAGGATGAAGGTGATACCGAGCTGTTTCTTCGGGCCCTTGGTGGTGCGGACCAGTGCGAACATCCAATTCGCCTCGCGGGCATGGGTTGTCCAGATCTTGGAGCCGTTGAGGATCAGGTCGTCACCGTCGGAGACCGCCGACATCTGCAATGAGGCCAGGTCAGAGCCGGACTCGGGCTCGCTGTAACCCTGACAGAAGAAGACCTCCCCCGTCAGAATGCGGGGCAGGAAGAAGTCTTTTTGCTCCGGTGTGCCGAACTTGACGATTGCGTGCGCAACCATCCGAATGCCCATGGGCGACAACGCGGGTGCCCCGGCAAGGGTCGATTCGACCGCGAAGATGTAGTGCTGCGCGACGGTCCACGGCTGGCCACCGTGTTTCACCGGCCAGGCCGGTGCCGCCCATCCCTTCTCGTGAAGGATGGCCTGCCATTGCAGGCTTGCCTCGTGGTCGCTGTACACACTCGTTTGTAGGCGCCCGGCCGCGCGCAGATCCTCGGTGAGGTTCTTGTCCAGGAACTCCCGGACCTCCGTGCGGAATTGTTCTTCCTCTGCCGAGAAGGCCAGGTCCATGTGCACTCCGTTGTGTCGAGGCTGCGGTGGGGAAAGCGATGAATCCCATTAATCTGGATGCAAGTGCATTCAGATTAATGGGCGTTCCACTCCCAGGCAAATACCGGCTCCTGTAAGACTGAGTGGGTGTCATCGCCAGCCGGCCGCTCATACAGCGGTCTTCCCGCCGACGAACGCCTCGCCCGGCGCCGGCAACAGCTGCTGGAAGTGGGGTTGGACATTCTCGGCGCCCCGGAAGGACCCGGCGACCTCACGCTGCGCACGGTCTGTCAGCGCTCAGGTCTGGCGCAGCGCTATTTCTACGAAAGCTTCGCCGATAAGGACGAATTCGCCATCGCGATCTTCGATTGGGCCGTTGAGGGGCTTACCTCCACCATCGAGGCCGAGGTGGCGGCGGCGCCGCCGCGCCAGCAGGTGAGGGCCGGTATCAGCAGCGTGGTGCGTGTCATCAATGCGGACCGGCGCATCGGGCAGCTGCTCTACAGCCCGCGGCAGGTCAATCCGGTTCTAGTGCGCAAGAGGTTCGAGGCCACGGCGATGTTTGTGTCGCTGTTCGCTCAGCATCTGCGCGACTGGTTTCGCCGTGATGATGACGGCAGCCTTCCGGTGCTGGCTCATTTCGTCGTGGGTGGCGTTGGTCAGGCCGTCGCGGCATGGCTGAATCAGGACATCGCGGGCACCGAGGAGACCCTCATCGATCAGTTGGTCGACATGCTGCTGGCTCACGGACCGGAACGCTCCACGCAACGCTGAGTGTCGGTTCGACCGACGTCGATCCGTGTTTTGCCTCGGGTGATGTCGAGTACCAGCGAGGTGCCCATCAGCCGACCTATGAGGGCGCCAACAAGAACAACGCCGGCCAGCGCACGCCCACGACCCGCGCGAAACACCTGACCGACACGCGGAAAAGCTCTTGAGAACACCACGCCGGGCAGCCAAGGATATGGGTGTGAATTATGGTGAGGTGCTTGAGAAGTTGGTCGCGTGGGCGACTGAGGTGGATGCCGTCCGGGCAATCATTGTCACCGGGTCCGCGGCCGACGGGGACGTTCACCCGCTGTCGGACCGGGACATCGAGCTCTACGCATCCGACCCCGATGGCCTGGCGGACGAGGATTCGTGGTGGGCATCGCTGGGCGAAGTTCTTGTGGTCGAGCGCCTGGAGGACGAGGACTCCGGGTATCAGACCCGGCTGGTCTACTACGCCGGTGGCAAGCTCGACTTCACCCTGATTCCTGCCGAAGATCTCACCGATATGGAGCACGATCGGCCCTTCCACGTGTTGGTCGATAAGGATGGTCAAGCACCTGACCCGAACGCGGTGGGCACCCCGGAGGGCGAGCTGCCCGACGGGGAGGAGTTTGAGGAGAGTGTGCACTGGGGCTACGCCGCGGCGCTGATGTGCGCGAAAGCCGTGGTACGCGAGGAGCTCTGGTCGGCGAAACTACGCGACCAGGATCTCAAAGATGAGCTGCTGCGCATCATTGAGTGGGACCACCGCGTTCGGCATGGCACCGCGCATGACACTCGGCACCTGGGGACCCGCATGAACAGCTGGATGGATGCTGATGTGCGCGACGAAGTCGAGGGCTGTTGGGCGCATTTCGATGCTGACGACACCGTCAACGCGCTGCGGCGGACGGTGGACCTGTTCGCGCGGCTGTCGGCGCGTACCGGCGCCGCCCTCGGTTTCGAACCGTTCCGCCACGAACGGCTGCGGCGAGAGATCGAGCAGATCCTGGCGCTGCGCACCTAGGGGGTTGTTAGCACCAGCACCCGCCGAGCACGGTATTGGCATCGGTTTCGATGGGTTGCTGTCCGATGAGGGCGCCCGTGCGTGGATCGAAATCCACGAGTGTGCTGAGGGGGTCATGGCGCAACCACACTGTCAGCGTCAAAGGTCTTTGTGCGCGCGCTGTTTCGTACGATACGAACTCGACATCACCGGGCTTTCCGAGTGCCAGCGCATCGGTCACCGCCTGCCGGATACGTTGTGCAGAAATCTCTTCCACCCGAAATGGCGCTCGCGCCCGCGCATACCCTGCCTGCCGGCCGAAGTTCCGGAATTCTCCGCGTCGCTGATCGAGCTGATCGAGCTGTTGAGTGTCCCCGACTTGAGCCTCTATTGACATGTGTGCGGGATAGATCATCACGCGGAACAATCCCCGCCCGGACAGCTCGCGCTGCATCGCAGACAACTCCCCGTCCAGCCGTGGCGCGCCGTACAGCGGATCCTGCTCATCGATCATCGCCCCCACCAGCGGCAACCGGCCCCAGTCAATCGATGCGACGGCCGCCAGCACAAGGAGTGCGACGCCGGCGATCAGCACGCGTCGCCGGAAAGCACCCGGCCGTCTTTCGCTCATGCCTGCCATTGTTCACCGAAACACCCGCCTCCCCCGCGATGACGGGTGAGGCGCGCGAGGCTCGGCGCTTGGGCCCTGCATGATGGACGTCATGGAGACGTCCCGCATCGATCGGTGGCTGTGGGCGGTCCGACTGACGAAGACCCGGCCGGACGCCGCGGCGGCATGTCGCGGTGGACATGTGCGCATCAACGATCGACCGGTGAAGCCGTCGACGGCGGTAGCCCCCGGTGACGAAGTACGCGTATTGGTGGGCGACACGACCCGAATCGTCAAGGTGGTGAGGGTGATCCAGAAGCGGGTTGGTGCCCCCGACGCCGTGACCTGCTACCTCGACCGAACACCTGCCCGGCCTGAGGTTCCACAGGTTCAGGTGGCGGCGCGTGACCGCGGTACGGGCCGGCCGACTAAACGGGACCGGCGGATGCTGGATAAGTGGCGTACAGGCCGGGAATAAGCCGTCAGTAGACGTCGCGCACGTACCGATGGCTCTTGATGAGGTCATTGACGTACGCGTGCGCCGCTGCGGTGTCCATTCCACCGCAGCGGACGACGATCTCGTGCAACGCCGCGTCGACGTCCTTGGCCATGTTCTCGGCATCGCCGCACACATACAGGTACGCACCGTCCTGCAGCCAGGCGAACAGCTCCGCCTCGCTCTCCAGCATGCGTTGCTGGACATACTGTTTCGGTTCACCGTGGGCGCCGTCTCGCGAAAAGGCGAGGTCGAGTCGGGTCAATACGCCTGAATCCACGAAACCCTGAAGCTCCTCGCCGTAGAGGAAACTGGTGGCACGGCGCCGGTCTCCGAAGAACAGCCACGAACGCCCGTGCGCGCCTGCGGCCTGGCGCTCCTGGAGGAAGCCGCGGAACGGCGCGATCCCGGTTCCCGGCCCGATCATGATGATCGGCACGTCGGCCGCCGGCAGCCGGAAGGTGTGATTAGGTCGCAGATGCACCCGCATCGTCTGCCCGCGGTCGGCCAGAAATGTCGATGCCACACCGCCATAGGTGCGATCGGCATCGGCGTATCGAATGGTCGCCACGGTCAGGTGCACGGTGTCGGGGTGCAGGGCAGGGCTCGATGCGATGGAGTAGTCACGGAACTGAAGCGGGCGCAGATTGTCGACCAGCTCGTCAACGGTCAACTTCCCCAACCTGATCAGATCCAGAACATCTTTTCCGTACAGCCAGGAACCCGGCGCCGGAGTGACGTCGCCACCGAGCGCGGCGACCGCGTCCATGTTGTCCGTTCGGGTGGCGACCAAGGCCCGAAGGGTCCGTGAGGGTGTGCGGATTTCGAGATGGTCGGACAGTAGTTCGGCGAGCGGCTCATCGTGGCCGGCCACCCGATGATCGGCACCAACACCCAGCTCGGCAAGGATCGCCTCGACGAGCGCGGGATCGTTGGCGGCGTGCACCGCAATCGAATCGCCTGCCTCATAAGAAATTCCAGAGCCGGTGAGGTCCACTTCGTAGTGGCGTACCTCTTTATCGGATTCCCTGCTGGTGAGCAGCCGGTTGACAAGCAGTCGCGCCTCGACGGGCTCGTTGCGGTCGCGCTTGGGTGGCGCGGGCGCCTCCGTCACCACGGCCGTTGCGGTGGTACTGATGTGGCCCGCCGCCAGACGCTTGACCAGATCGGTGGTCCACTCCTTCGACTGCTGGAGATAGGGCCCGTCGATGTCGACCCGTTCGGTCAACCGGGCGGCGCCCAGGGCCTCCAGACGTTGGTCGAGGAGCAGACCCGCATTGCAGAAGAATTCGTAGCTGCTGTCGCCGAGTGCGAGCACCGAGAAATTCAGATGTTCCAGCCGATCGGCGGCCCCGGCGCTGAGCGCCTCCCAGAACAGCAGCGCGTTATCGGGAAATTCACCGTCGCCGAATGTCGACACCACGACAACGAAATGCGATGCCGATTGCAGATCCGCGACATCAACCTGGTTGAGTTCGATCGCCTCGGACTTGATGCCGGTGGCCTCTTCCAGGGCCTCGGAGAACGACATGGCAGCGTCCTCGGCATTGCCCATATCGGTGCCGTAGCCGACGATCAACGAGAAGTCCGGCTGGGCGGTCACTGCACTCCCTCGCTCACGCGCGCGGGGCTGGTCCCAGCGCTGGGTAAGGGCGACCTTACTTTGACGAGAGGCCCTGTGGGGATCTCCCCCCTCTTTTCCCTGCGTGGACGCGCTAACCCGCTAGCATCCGATCGTGGCCTGGCTCAATTCCTGGTGGCACTACGACGTGGTGGACGGTTACAAAGGTCCCCTGCTGCTCGGCTTCGTCGCGTTCGTGGTGACCTTCGTCGTGACACGCACGATCACCCGGCTTATCCGCGATGGGAGGGGGCCCTTTCACAACATTTCCGGCGGCGGTGTGCACATCCATCATTCGGTGCCGGGTGTGGTGTTGCTGATCATCGGTGGTTTCACGGCGCTCGGGTCGCCGCCGCTGTCGGTGTGGACGTACGCGGCGGGCCTGTTGGTGGGGGTCGGCGCATCGTTGGTGCTCGACGAGTTCGCGATGATCTTCCACCTGGAGGATGTCTATTGGTCCAACGAGGGACAGTTATCGGTCGACATGGTCACGCTCGCCACCGCGTGTATTGGTCTGGCCGCGGTCGGTGTGTCACCGCTGAATGTGGACGGCCTGACCGGCGTGATCGCGATCGCTCGCGGGGTCGCGGTGCTGCTGCTGCTGATCCACCTTGCACTGGTGGCGATTACCGCGCTCAAGGGCAAGTACCCCACCGCGATGATCGGGATCTTCATCGCTCCCGTCGCCTGGTGGTCCGCGGCGCGTATCGCCCGCCCGACATCCCCATGGGCGCGGTGGCGCTATTCGGAGGAGAAGCTCACGCGAGCGCGCCAGCGTGCCTTGGTATTTGACCGTCGGTGGGGTCCCGTGCGTCAGCGATGGCTCGACGCGATTGGTGGCACACCAACCCCCGAGCTGCCTCACGCACCTACAGAGTCGCGGACTCGCTGAGCGATCTCGGCGAGCGTTGATTCCTCATGAACCGGCGCCCCCCACTGCGGGGCGATTGTCAGCGGAACCCAGCTGGTGCAGCCGCCGTGTTCTTCTGTGCGAAGAATTCGCACCGGCGCGACCATTGGGTACGCCCGCACCACCAACGCCGTGAGGCGGTGCTTGGGCCGAAAATCCAAGCGGTCCGCGCGAATCGATTCGATTGTCCAGATATGCAGTGCGGCAAGCTCTTCAAGCGCCTCTGGCCGGTTGACCTCGACGGCGGCGACGACCTCGGCCCCGGCTCGCACCACGACGTGCGTTTCGGTGCTGTCGGCGGCCGCGCGTGCCAGCAGGTCCTGATGTTCTGGCCGCACCCGCTCGGCATGGCCGTGCACCGCCGTCGGGAAGAGCAGGAACCGAGAATCAGCGAGAGTGAACCGCTTCTCGTGGATTCCACCCTTGCGCAGCAGAATCGTCTGTCGGCCATCGAGCATGCCGTGAATCGCGGCGCTCCACTCCTTCAGGGCGAGCCAGCCTGGAATCTCGGTCACATCGCGAGACTACGGCCGGGGCGTCACCAGCACCGGACAGGTGGCCTTATGTATCAGTGCGTGGCTGGTGGACCCGAGAAAGAAGCCCGCGACGTCACCGCGGCCGTGGCTTCCCGTGACGAGCAACTGTGCACCCTCGGCCTCGCGAAGCAAGACATCGGCAGGATGCCCGACCGCGACAATGCGCCGCACCGGCACATCCGGGTATCTCTCCTGCCAGCCCTCCAGCCGCTCGGCAAGGATATGTTCCTGGCGCTGTGCCTCTCGGGCCGAATCCATCGTGCTCCACGCCGTGTAGGCGTACACGTAGCCGGGCGGAATGTTGTTCCAGACATGCACTGCCACCAGCTCGGCGTCTCGCATCGCGGCCTCCTCGAAGGCCCAGGCGATCGCGCCGTCACTGGATTCGGAGTCGGCGACGCCCACGACAATCGGGCCCGCCGGTCCCGGTGCTTCCCTGACGACGACGACCGGGCCGTGTCCCTTCGCGGTCAGCGACACCGACACCGAACCGGCCATCATCCCGGTGAATCCGCCGAGTCCGCTGGAACCAAGCACCGTCATGGCGGCGTTTCTCGACAGTTCGATGAGGATCGCCACCGGTTTACCGGTCGCCTTGACCGTGGACACCTCGATATTCGGATGCAGTGCGTAGACGTGGTCCTTGGCCTGGCTGAGGAACTCGGCCCCGTCGGTGTCCAAGTGATCAAAGAAGCTCGCCGATGCTCCCAGGTTGTAGCCCTGGCCGAAGCTGCTGTAGTCGATGGCGTGGACCAGCGTCAGCGGCAGGTTTCGCCGCTGGGCCTCGGCACCCGCCCATGTCAGAGCATGTAGAGCCGATGTCGATCCGTCGATGCCCACGAGAATGTGCGGGTGAGGCGTGGTGGTCATGGCTCCTCCGATGCGGTAGGACGATTGCTCCCACCACCGACACTATGGACAGGCCGCCGCGGCTCCCATGGGCCAAAATCCCCATTCTCTGTGACTTTCGCCCATACAAACGTGTGCTGCATCACTCAATATGAGGGTCATTCGTGTTGGCGGAGATCTCATTTGGGGCTCATGGGCCGGTAGATAGCATGACTAAGGACTCTGAGGATCCTGCTAGCGTTGTGCGTAACGGAATCTCGCCGGCAGTCGATATGGACGTCGGGGGAATTGGTGGAAGGTAGACGAGAATGCCCTTGACGGCGAAGTTGATTGTTGGTTCTGGCGCGGTGGCATTGTCGCTGGTTGCGGGCGGTGGAATCGCTTCCGCCGACCCGGATGTGACGGCTATCGTCAACACCACGTGCACCTACCCGCAGATCATGGCGGCACTGAACGAGCAGTCGCCCGCGGCTGCACAGCAGGTGAACGCGAATCCGATCGCCGGTGCGTGGCTGCAGCAGTTCGTGGCCTCTCCGCGAGCGAAGCGGCAGCAGATGGTCAACGAGGTGCGCGGTATGCCCGCCGTTCAGGAGTACACCGTCCTGATCAACCAGGTCGCCAACTCCTGCAATAACTACTGATCGGCGATTTCCCGGCCGCTACCTCATAATGGTGATGGGGCGGCCGGTCCATTGATGCGTCGGCACGCTTGCTAGGCCTGATACTCAGTGTGACGTATATCCCGCTGGCTATCAGACCTTATTGACTTAGGCTAGGCTTGGTTAATTGACCCCCAGGGGCCGGGTTGCCGGCTTCTATCGGGCCGTGACCATGCCGGGCGCTGGTCAGGGCGGGTTCGCTCAACGAACGAGAGACCCAACGTCACACGCTGGATACGCCGTGCGCGGCGCTGGGTGAGGAGAATCGGCTGAACGGGCTGTATGACCAGAGCCAGGAGAAAAGTAGCTGCGGAGTCGGCTTCCTGACCCGCAAAGACGGCGTGCAGACACACGACGTCGTGCAGATGCTCCACGAGGCGCTCTGCGCCGTTCCGCACCGCGGTGGGATGTCTTCCGAAGGTGTCGGTGACGGAGCCGGCGTCAACATGGACCTGTCCTTGCGCTTCTTCTCCGAATTGACGGGTGATCCCGGCTTGCGGCCGGGACAGTTCGGCGTGGGCAACTTCTTCCTGCCCAATGACCCGGCGTTCCACCCCGAGGCCGAGGCGGTCATCGAGCAGGCACTGCTCGCCCAGGGATTCACCATTCTGCTCAAACGCGATGTGCCGGTGAACAATGCGGCTATCCGCCCGGCGGCCATCAGATACCAGCTGCCGATACGGCAGTGGGTGTTCCTCTCCGACTCCGACCGCAAGACACATGAGGCGCTGATGGCGATCGAAGCCGTCGGCTACACACGCCCGGAATTGCTAGGGCTGTATCCACTCTCGCTCAGCACGCAGACTCAGGTCCTTAAGGGGCGCCTCAACTCGAATGAGGTGGTGCCCTACTTCAGTGACCTATCCGACCCGCGCATGGAAGTGCACTCGATGTTCTTCCACACGCGGTTCTCGACGAACACCGCGCCGAATGCCACCATGGCCCAGCCATTCCGGTTGATGGCGCACAACGGCGAGCTCAACACTGACAAGAAGAACCGCCTATCAGAGAACGCGATGGCACGTGCCCGTAATCGAGCGATCATTCGCCCGATGGGGCAATCGGACAGCTGCCGGCTGGACCAGACCCTCCAGAGCCGTGTGCTCGAGGATGACCTCGACCTCGTCACCGCCGTTGTCGCGATGATGCCGCCCGCGTGGGAGAACGACACGACACTCTCGCCCGAGGTCACGGCCATGCTGGAGTACTTCAGCCTCTACGAGGAGAAGAACGACGGCCCAGCCGCGTTGATCTTCGGCGACGGCACCATCATCGGCGCGCGCCTGGACCGGCTGGGCCTTCGGCCGCTGCGCACCGTCGAGACGGCCGAGTACCTGGGGGTGATGTCCGAGGCCGGTCAGATCTACTTTGACCCCGACACGGTGATCGAGCGAGGCCGTATCGAGGCCGGCGGCATGCGCTACTACGACCACGCCGAGCGTCGGTCCTATGGCACTGTTGAAGCGCTGGAAAAGCTTGCCGCGCGCCATGATTACCCCACCATGCTGGCGCAGGCCCGCGTGAACATCGCCGATCTGCCCCATGTGCCCCCCTTGGGCCAGGGTTCGCCGGCCCGGTATGACGGTGACCTCGACCGGCATCAGCGGTACGTGGCCTATTCGCTCAACCAGGAGAGCTTCAAGTTCCTGATGGATCCGATGCTGGCCACCGGCCAGGAAAAGATCTCTGCGATGGGATACGGCGCGGCCATCAACGCGCTCTCCAATCAGGAGGGCGGCGTTGCGAAATACTTCTCGCAACGATTCGCGCAGGTGACCAACCCGCCGCTGGACTCCATCCGCGAGGCGGATGGAATGACCTTGCGTGTCGCGCTCGGCGCGAAACCCAACAGCGGGGCACAGCCCGCACCGCAGATCGTGGTGCCCTCCCCCGTCCTCACCCATCTCGATATGCTCAAGATCCGCGAGCAGCAAGGCACCCCGGTGCGGCGTTTCGGGATGCGCTACCGAGTCGAGCTGTCCGACCCCGAGTCGAACGCCGAGCGGATCGTGCGGGCTATCGATGAACTATGCGATGCGGTAGAGGAATTCGCCCGGGAGACCGGCGGTATTGCCGTCATCTCCGATCGCCATGTCTCCAGCGACCGCGCCGCGATGCCCCTCATCATCGTGATTTCTGCCATCAACCAACGGCTGATCGAAGAGGGCCTACGGCTGCGCGTTTCGCTGATCGCCGAGAGTGGGCAACTGTGCTCCTCCCATCACGTGGCCGCTGTGCTGGGCTTCGGAGCTTCGGCGGTGTATCCGCTCGCGGTGCAGATGCGGGCAGAGGAGAAGTACGGCACCGAAGCCGACAAGGCATTCAAGCATTTCGCCAAGGCGGCCGAGAAATCCCTGATGAAGACGATGGGCCGGGTCGGTCTCTGTACCGTCGAGAGTTACATCGGTGGAGAGTTCTTCGAGCCAAATTACCTGGATACGTCGGATCCGGTGTTGCACAGGTACTTCCCCAATGTGACGTCACCGGTCGCCGGTGTCGGATTCTCCACGCTGGCGGCCGCCGTCGCCGACTGGCATGCGCGGGCACTGGCGGTAACAGGTGAAAAGGACGTTCCATTACTCGGGCTGTTCAAGGAGCGGGCCGAAGGCGCGGGCCACTCGTACGGGACAACAGCCGTGCGCGGGTTCGTGGACATGACCGAGGAAGAGATCTCGTTCGGGGACGACGCGCGCCCGGAGAACCCCGACATGGCCGACCCGACCTACCTGCGGCTGCTGCCATTGCACCAGCTCGAGGGTGCGTTCGGCCTGGACGACGGTGCATACCGCAACAACAGCTTTGACGAGCTGCCCGCACGCGCCGTCGACAGTTTCGACATCACGCCCGGTTACCGCAGCTTCGTCCGGGCAATGAACACGGAACGTACTCGGCGCCCGGCCGCTCTTCGCGACGTGCTTGCCCTGCCCGCCGACGTCAACTTTGTGCGTACGGCCAATGAGTTCCGCAGGGAAATGGGGCAATTCGCCCGGTTTGGGAACAACGACTTTCAGGTGCGTGGCCTGTCCTGCAAACAGACTGACGATGAGTTCGTCCTGCGGCTCGCGCACACCCACGAACGCCTGGCGGCTCTTGCGGCCTCGCTGCGCGTGCGGTTCGGCGGCGACATCACCGGCCAGGAGATCGTCGGCGACGAGCTGCGGGTGAGTGCGACAGGTCAAGCGGCGATCTACCTGGCGAAGATCAGGACGGCCCCCGAGTCGGTTCCGTTGTCGTCGGTGCAGCCGGCCAGCGAGATCACGCCGACGCTGACATCGGGAGCCATGAGCCACGGCGCGTTGGTTGCCCCGGCGCATGAGGCGGTGGCGCACGGAACCAACCTGGTTGGCGGCCTGTCGAACTGTGGTGAGGGCGGCGAGCACATCAGCCGTTACGGAACCATCCGTGGCTCTCGTATCAAGCAGTTCGCGTCGGGCCGCTTCGGGGTGTGGGCAGGTTACCTCGCCGACCCGATGCTTCAGGAGTTGGAGATCAAGATCGGTCAGGGCGCCAAACCCGGTGAGGGCGGCCAGCTCCCGGCACCCAAGGTGACCGTGCAGATCGCGGCGGCACGCGGCGGCACCCCTGGCGTTGAACTCGTCTCTCCCCCACCCCATCACGACACGTACTCGATCGAGGATCTTGCCCAGCTCATCCACGATTGCAAGGCCGCGCGCGTCCGGGTGATCGTGAAGCTGGTGTCTTCGGAGGGCATCGGCACGATCGCGGTGGGTGTCGCGAAGGCCGGCGCGGACGTCATCAACGTCGCCGGGAACACCGGCGGCACCGGCGCGGCTGCCGTGACGAGCCTCAAGTACGCGGGCCGGTCCGCCGAGATCGGCGTCGCGGAAGTACATCAGGCGCTCTGCGCCAACGGAATCCGGCAGAAGGTGGTGCTGCGCTGCTCGGGTGCGCACCAGACCGCCAGTGACGTCATCAAGTCGGCACTGCTGGGCGCGGACAGCTTCGAGTTCGGAACCACCGCGCTGATGATGCTCAAGTGCGTCATGGCCAAGAACTGCAACATCAAGTGCCCCGCCGGGCTGACAACCAACGCCGAGGTGTTCGAAGGTGACCCCCGCGCACTCGCCCAGTATCTGCTGAACATCGCGCATGAGGTGCGGGAGATCCTGGCGGCGCTCGGCCTGCGGACACTGCGCGAAGCGCGCGGGCGCAGCGACCTGCTGCACCTGTTGGACCATCCCTCGAGCATCGGCACCCTCGATCTGCGCCGAATGCTCGCGGTGGCCGAGGAATTCGTCGTCGAGAACCCGGTGTACATGGAGAAGGACTACTCGGTGGACGACGCGTTCGCCGCCCAGCTCGATCTTGACGGCGCGGTACTGCCGCCCATGGGATTGACCAATCAGAACAAGAGCGTGGGCGGGCAGCTCGCGATCGACATCGAGCGGATGCTCAACTACCAGGGGGCGGGCGGATCCGCGGTTGCCGCCGACGAGCGCGGCCGTCGTTATCTGCTGCCGGAGAGCGTCACCATCACCACCACCGGTTCGGCGGGCCAGAGCTACGGCGTCTTCTGTAACGACGGCATGGTGCTGACGCACACGGGCACCTGTAACGACGGCGTCGGCAAGAGCGCCTGCGGCGGCACGATCACGGTGCGCTCGCCCGGCGGTGGTTCGGATGCCGCCGGAGGCAACGTTCTCATCGGTAACTTCGCACTGTTCGGCGCCTCCGGCGGCCGTCTCTTTGTCGAAGGCCAGGCCGGGGACCGCTTCGCCGTTCGGAACTCGGGCGCCACAGCGGTGGTCGAAGGAGTCGGCGAATTCCTGTGCGAATACATGACAAACGGCGCTGTTCTCAACATCGGTGGCTTTGGTAAGGGCGTCGCGAATGGGATGAGCGGCGGCTTCCTGTATCAGTACGACCCACTGGGCGAACTGCCGTCGAAGGTGAGCACCGACTCGGTACTGGTACTGCCCGTCACCGATGCGCCGTTCCACGAGGCGGCCGCACGCATCCTGCTCGAATGGCATGTGTCGGCCACCGGATCGGCCAAAGGTCAGGCTTTGCTTGATAATTGGCAGTCCACTCGAGAGCACCTGGTCTATACGATGTCGCGGGCCCTGCTGCAGTACCAGGATTCCGACGCCATTCTGCACGGCAAGACACGCAAGGAGCTGTTGGACGAGCTCACCGCCGCCCTGGCCGGCTACCAGGTGCATAAGTTGAAGCGGTCGTATCGCGACCAGCGCGATGTCCTCGGTGGATCTGTGCCCGCCTATGGCGACACCGACACCGAGGGCATGTACGCCCTGCTCAACACCTACACGGTCCTGAACATGGCACAGCAGCTCGCACTATCGAGGATGCCGAACGTCACGGACGTGACGGATCCGCGGATCGACAAGGCGGTGCGCAATCTCGTGCTGACCGAGGACTTTTTCCTGATCCAGAAGCTGCAGAAGTATGCGAGGGAGGCGATCGACGGATACAGCGACGAGGACCTGGCCGTGCTCATCGCGGACAAGCGCCTTACCGACTACAAGGACGCGCTGAACCAGCGCAATGTCCTGTCGATGGACAGCCCCGGCACCTATGGCTGGATCATCTTCCAGAGCGCCAAGAACCTGGACAAGATCGGCCGTTTGCCTTCCTTCGAAGAGCTATTCGCACATCAAGCGTTGCCTGTCGTCGCCCTCTCCGGACCGTCCCTCCTGACCACGTGAAGAAGCCATGAAGATCGCCTACATTCCCGAAGACGCCCCATTCAACGAGGACCAGCGCGCCTGGCTCTCGGGCTTCCTGGCGGGGCTGCATTCCCGCCTTGCCATGAACCTGGCGGCTCCGCCGCCGACGGCCACCGCAGACCTGGCGGCTCCGCGGCCGCCGCTGAGGGTCCTCTACGGCACGCAGACCGGCAACGCCGAAGGCGTGGCGGGTGACATCGCCGCGGCCGCCAAGGCGCAGGGATTCGACGCCACGGTCAGCGGACTCGACGAGATAGCACTCGACGAATTCGCCGGGCTGAAATACGTCCTCATCGTCACGTCCACCTATGGCGAGGGCGAGATGCCCGACAATGCCGAATTATTCTGGGAGGCACTGTCTTCGGCACTGGCGCCGCGGCTCGAAGGGGTGTCCTACGGAGTGCTCGCGCTCGGCGACACCAGTTATGACGGCTTCTGCCAGGCGGGCAAGCTCATCGACACCCGGCTCGAACAACTCGGCGCAAGCCGGGTGGTGGGGCGCACCGACTGCGATATCGACTACGAGGCGCAGGCCGCGGAATGGGTGTTGGGGGCGGTAGGGAGCCTGGCGACCCTGGCCGGGGCCAGCGGCGGTCCCGGCACTCCCCCGCCGAGTATCGCGGCGCGATCCGGGTGGACCCGGAAGAACCCATTCTCCGCGGAGGTACGGGTCAACAGGCTGCTCTCACGGGCCGGTTCGGACAAGGAGATTCGGCACTTCGAGTTCGCGCTCGCCGACAGCGGAATCGTGTACGAGGCCGGCGATGCCCTTGCGGTCATCCCGGAGAACGACCCGGCACTCGTGGAGGCGATCGCCGATCACTTCCGTGTCTCTGTCGGCACGCTTGTCGACGGTGAGCCGTTGGGCGAGCTGCTGGGCGCGCGCTACGAGATCAGCACGCCGTCACGGGATCTGTTGAGCGAGGTGGAGAGCCGCGCGGAGAGCGAGGAGTTCTCACACGCCTTGCGCGGCGGGGTCAAGGAGGTGCTGGACGCCTGGCTGTACGGCAAGGACATCCTGGACATCCTCCGTATCGGAGGGGATGCGCTCAGCCTTGAAGAGTTCGTCGGACTCCTCAAACCGCTTCCGCACCGCGCCTACTCGATCTCGTCCAGCGCGCTGGCCCATCCCGACCGCATCCATTTGACGGTGGCCAGCGTCCGCTACCAGAGTTTGGGCCGTGAGCGCGGCGGCGTATGTTCCACCTTCCTGGCCGACCGCAGCAACAGTGCCCGAATCTTCCTGCAGCCCAACAAGTCATTCCGGGTGCCCACCGAGGATGACGCTCCGATGATCATGGTCGGCCCCGGCACCGGCATAGCGCCATTCCGGGCGTTCCTGCAGGAACGGGAACAACGTGGTGCCAGTGGTCGTAACTGGCTGTTCTTCGGTGACCAGCACCGGGAGCACGACTACATCTACGAGAACGAGCTGGACGGCTGGCATGCCTCCGGACTCCTCAACCGCCTGGACCTGGCCTTCTCTCGCGACCAGGCGCAGAAGGTCTATGTACAGACGCGGATGCGCGAGCACGGCCGGGATCTGTTCACATGGCTCCAGGACGGTGGGCACTTCTATGTGTGTGGCGATGCCACGCGCATGGCCAAGGATGTGGACAAGGCACTGCACGAGATCGTCGGTGAGCACGGCGCATTGAGCCCCGACGAAGCCTCTGAGTACGTCAACACCCTCAAGCGGGAAAAGCGGTACGTCCGCGATGTGTACTGACGGCCGACGTTGCGAACACTGCCCCGCCCGGCGAATCGTGGCGGGGCCCAGGGCCATCGCCGAAGCACTACCCGCTCTCGGCACGGTCGTCGCGGTCACCGCGAACGACGCCGCCCTGCTCAGCCACACCGGCGAGTACCTCGAACCCTCACTCCCGGGCGATGCGCTCAGCTGCGATGACGAATACGTTGCGCTGCGGCTGAATCCGGCCCTCGTCCGCGACGCGTTCCTGGCTCCACGGGGGCTGACGATAGTCGGCGACACGGGTACCCACCGTGCCTATCTCACGCCGCTCTCGGACCGCCTCACGGTCAGCGCCCTGGAACTGGCGCCGGCGGCGGCTCCGGATGCCTTCCCCGTCACAGACTGGTCTAACGTCAGCTGGCGTGACACCGATCAGCTGACCCATCTCGACGCGCTCACCCCCGGGCGTTACCGGGTGCTCCCCTTTACCGGCGCCCGCACGATCGATTCCGGGGTTGTGCCTCATCTCCTGGCCCACCTCGTCGATGTGGACATGCCGTTTACCGTCGCGGTCCCCGGAGGCGGCTGTGTCCAGTTGCACCGTGGCCACGCCGCGATGGTCGAACAGGCCGGTGCGCATATCGCCGTCATCTTCGGGGCCTCGCGGTATGCCATGGACCCGGTGTTCATCGCGGAAAGCTGGGTGACACAGGCGTACGGCACCCAGGGGCTGACCTCCTCGGTGGAGCTGTACGACCATAGCCACCGTTGTGTCACCGCTATTACACAGACCGGGCCGATCACAGCCCGGCTGCACCAGGCATGGGAGCACATGGTTGCCTCGCTGCCGGACGGTGTGTGACCGCCGCAGTTCGGATGTTTCGGAGCTCTACTCACAGCGGGCGGCCGGTGGCGTGTGAACAGATTGAGATGTCCCGGTGAATTGGGGGCAGCGTCCGGGAAATTGTGCGGTCCTAGCGTGTGCGCATGAGTGCGACACCCGGAGTGTGCAACATGGGCGGTAAACCGTGAGCAGTCTGGCCAAGATCGTCGATCCGACTCTGCCCGGTCGGAACGCAGACCTGCGGCAGGCGCAGTACTACCAGGATGTCATCGGAGAGCTGCGTTCGGTGGCACGGCGGGAATTAGACGACCATCTCGCCTCTCTGGAGCGAAGAAGACAGAGCGGCAAGCCATCCAGCCTCTCCCGCCTGCACCGGCTCGTCGGCGCCAAGCGTGCGGAACTAGCCGCCCTCGACCAGCTGCTCGTGGCGCTCAGCGATCGATTCGGTGACCACTCGACCCTGTCAGCCGGGTAGTTCCGCTCGTCGGTATGAAGTGCCTGGGTGGCCATCTGCCAAGTGTGGGTCGTGGCCGCCGAGATGCTCACGCAGCGTGTGCTTTTCCTGATGATGCGGCACCCGCCCGCGGCGGCGCAGCTCGGGTACGACGAAACGGGCGAAATCGACGAAGGTCCCGGGTGAGGTCACGCACCACGGCGCCGGCCTCCCAGGAGCCCTCCCAGAGCTTGTAACAGACCTGCAGGTACTCGTCGGCGATGTCGTAGCGCTGATCGTGCGGCATCTGCGCGTCCAGCCCCAAATTCCTTGTGCTGGTGGTGGTCACGTGACACCATGGCGTATTGCCCGGCGGCCGGTGGGAACCTTTGCGCTCGGCAGGGTTTCAGCGGCAGGGCTAGAAGCCGCCAGCCCGCATATCGGGCTGTGAATCCTCCAGTGGGGTAAGGATTGTCGCGAGCCACGTCACGGTCAGGGTCGCAGCGGCGAGTGCGGCGAGCAGCGTCCATACCAACGGATCGGACCCGTCAGCGGTCTGATGCCACCACAGTGCGGCGAGACTGGTCACCGCGCCAAGCGCCGCGGTGTAGGCTGCCGCGCAGCACCACCGGAAGTGTCTCCGCCGCAGAGCGATAAGCGAGACAACGCATGCCGCCAGGAACATGATCGATGTTCCCGGCACGACGGCGTCGACATGCAGCGACGGGCTGACGTGGGCACCGAGGTTTGACCAGCGGCTCGCCGCGGCCAGGCCCAAGACGATGGCCGCCACTAGTGCGGTCCAGCGGCGTGGTCTGCTCATCCAGACGTCCTCAAGCACGCCGCGCTCGATCGCGCGAAGCGTGTCCTCAAGCCCAACGTCCTGGCGCTGCGTCTTCACTCAATGCCTCCCAATTCCGAACATCTCTGAGAGTAGAGGTCGGATGCGGGGCCCCGGCAGTTCCGTGCCACTTGTCGCCCGCCCCGCTAAGTTCACCCACAGCTGGGATGCCCTGCGTGCCGCGGTTGCGGGTCTGCAGGACCAGGCGTTTGCGCAGCCGTCTGGCTGCACCGGGCGCCTCGTCCGCGATCTGGTGTGTCACCTGATCATCGACGCCCAGGATGTGCTGGGCGCGCCGCCAACCGGCGAAGATCCGCTGGACGCGCTGATTGTGAGGCTTGCCGCCGCCCACCGGGAGCCCGGTCTGCTCACCTTCATCTCCACGATCTCGGCGCGGCGGCGGGGCGTGCGGCGTCGATCGCCGACCCGAACCAGCCGGTGGTGTTTGAAGTAGTGCACGAGACAGTCCGAGTGCGCCATCGGCGGGCAAGAGCACAGCCAGGACCGCACACGGCGGCCAGCGATAGGCCCAGATTGGTGGCGAGCATCGGTTGCTTCCCTTCAGTCGCGCGCTGGGTGCGCACTGCTTCGCCTAGGCGCAGTTGAGGGTGACGTAAGCCATCTTGAAATCCGGGGGTTCTTGTTCGCGGGCCGGAGCCTGCCTGATATCGCTCGTGCGCAGGTGTTGCACCGGAGACTGGGTCAGGATGGATCGCACCGTGCAGTCCTCGATGTCTCGTCCGCCCACCTTCGTGACAATCACCCGGTACCCCTCGGAGGTGAGCATGTCGATGACACCTTGGGCGCCGCCTACCGCGGCCGGGCCCGCGGCGGCAACCGGGGGTCCGAGGAATGCGTCGGCCGCGATCGCCGCTGCCGCGGCGAGTCCCGTCGCGGACACCGCCAGGATGAGCATTCTGCTGCGTTGACCTGTGCATTGGGTGATCATTGGTGTGGTTCCTCTCACTACGAGGTCCACCATATGACACTCCGTGTCCTTAATTACACATCATGTCATGTGTCGTGGAGCACATCTAGACGGACGAACTATTTATCGGCGGTCGCGGCTAGCATTGGGACATGACAACGCAGTTTGACGCCGTGATCGTCGGGGCCGGTTTCGGTGGGATGGGCGCAGCGATTCAGCTCAAGGAGCTGGGCCTGACCAATCTGGCGATCCTGGATCGCGAGGATGATCTCGGCGGTACTTGGCACGTCAATCACTACCCCGGCCTGGCTGTCGACATCCCGTCGGCAACCTATTCGTACTCATTCGAGCCGAACCCGTACTGGTCCCGATTGTTCGCGCCGGGCGCGGAGCTCAAGCAGTACGCCGCTCACGTGGCCGAGAAGCACGATCTGCGCAAGTACATGCGTTTCAACACCCCGGTATCGGGTGCGCGCTGGGACGAGGAGGGCCAGCACTGGGTGGTGGCCACCGAAGCCGGCGATACCGTCACCGGCAAGTACCTGCTCACGGCCACCGGCTACCTGTCGCAACCGAAGATGCCCGATATCGAGGGCATTGAGTCCTTCGCCGGCAAGATCATCCACACCACCAAGTGGGACAACAGCTATCGTGCCGCGGGCCACAAGATTGGTTTGATCGGCACCGGCGCCACCGCCGTTCAACTCATCCCCGAGCTGGCCAAGGATGCGCAACACCTCACCGTGTACCAGCGCACCCCGATCTGGGTCGTACCCAAGGCTGACGCGAAGGTCCCCGGCGTGATCAAGAAGCTTTTCGCCAAGGTGCCACGTACCCAAAAGATCGCTCGCACAGTGGGTTCGGCGATCCTTGAGGTGATCATGGTGGGCGGAGTGCTGCATTTCCGCCAGTTCCGGCAGGCCAACAACGGGGCCGCGATGCTGGCCAAGGCGCATTTGTTCGCGCAGGTGCGCGATCGCGAGCTGCGCCGCAAGCTGACGCCCGACTATGACTTCGGCTGCAAGCGGCCAACCTTCTCAAACACATACTTCCGAGCGTTCAGCAGGAAGAACGTCAGTCTCGAGACGGCATCGATCGAGCGCATCGAGCCCGACGGCATTGTCACCGCGGACGGCCGCAAGACGGTCATCGACACCCTGGTGCTGGCTACCGGATTTAATCTGTGGGAATCGGCCTTCCCGGCATTCGAGGTCATCGGCCGTGAGGACTATAACCTCGGAAAGTTCTGGCGGGACAACCGTTTCCAGGCCTTCGAGGGGATCACCGTCCCCAAGTTCCCGAATCTGTTGACGCTGAACGGTCCGTACTCCTACAGCGGATTGTCCTACTTCGACACCATCGAGTCCCAGATGCGGCACATGAAGCGGCTCTTCGGAGAAATGGCGCGCACCGGTGCGGAAACCTTCGAGGTCACCGACGAGGCCAACACCGAATTCCTGAACCGCATGAACCACAACTTGGATAGTTCGGTGTTCTACCTCGGCAGCTGCCAGACCGCACGAAGCTACTACTTCAATCAACACGGTGAGGCGGCGCTGCTGCGTCCGACGTCGACGGCCAGCGCGTACAAGGAGCAGGAGTCGTTCCCGCTCGAGGCGTACCAGTTGGCCTAGGCGGTTCTGGTCTGGCTAGGTGAGGACGCAGTCACCGCAGACCGCAGAACGGTCGTCGGTGAGCTGGTAGATGAGGCAGCAGCTGCGCCTCCGGAAATCCGGTCCCGCGCGCAGGGCGCCATCGTCGATGCGCCGGTCGCGAAGGTGTGCATTGGCGACGTCGCGGGCGGCATCGGTCAGCTCGGGTCGTGACGAGGCGACGAGACGCGCCGCGCTATTGACGGCCGATCCGACATTTCCCCATAGAACGCGGTGACTTACGCCGGTGTGGTCGATCACGCCCTGAGTTATCGATTCGACGGCCGACCCGGCAAGGGCGTTGCACTCCCCCACCCGTAGGACCACCGAGAGCGGAAAGGGACCGCCCAATTGGTCCTGCCACCACAACTCGTGCAAGTCCTGCGAGATTCGCAGCTCACCGCAGGTCGCGGCGGCGATAGTTGGCGCGAGGATGCGGGCGACAAGGCCCAGATGGGCCACTGAGGCCGCTACCCGCAGATCGATGTCGGCGAGGCCTGCCGCCGTGCGCGAGGCGAGACTGCCTCGGACGCTATCGATCCGGTCCGCGAGTGCGCTTGATCCGTCGGTCAGTTCCGCCATGGGCCGCCAGGGCGGCGCCGGTGTGTCCCCATCGCCATGTGTCTCGACGGCGAAGAAGGGCCCAAAGGCCGACAGCTCAACCGCGCTCACACGCCGATGATGCCACCAGCACGATCAAGATCACATGCGGGCGCGGCATTGGGATTGGGTTGTTTGCGTCCACTCCATTGATTGGCGGTGTGCACGAAAGGGGCGTTTAGTGGCTGAGCAGGTCGGAGACCTAACCACTGTCGACTTTGAATACCACTACTCGTATCCGGCCCATAGCGTGTGGTCGATACTTAACTCGCCACAGTCCTTCGGGCAGTGGGTGAGAGATTTTGGGCCGACGAAATACGAGACGGGACTTAACTTTTCGTTTAGCGTCTCCCCGTTCGTGGGAAGCGGATTCGTCGGAGAGATCGACGGCCGGTTCACCGAGGTGGTCGACGATGGGGTGTTGGCCTACCGAATGGCCACCCGTGACGGTTCAATCGTCATCGACTCGCGCTGGATCCTGGATCCTGGAGCCGGACTCGGAGGGAACACGACTACCTGTCAAAGCGACCGGATTCAATCCGAATGACCATGACCAGATGCGCTTCAGGCAGCTGTGTCTTGCGGGCTGGCCCGCCGTGCTGGAGCGGATTGACGACTTTCTGCGCGAGCGGTGATCGCGCAGAAAGTCGCGCGCTGCTGTGACTACTCGATGACGCGAACCAGGTAGGGGGCCATGTCGTTGAAGCGCACCGGCGACACCTGCACCGCGGGTTCGGATGCCTCCAGCATGAGGTTGTTTCCCAGGTACATCGTCACGCTCTGGCTGCCGTTGGGTCCATAGAAGATGAGATCTCCCGGGAGCGCCTGTGCTGGAAGTACTTTCCGGCCGGCGTTGTACTGGTCGCCGGACCGGCGGGGCAGCTTGATGCCTGCGGCGGCGTAGGAGTAGACCATGAGGCCCGAGGCGTCGAATCCCGGGACCTTCGGTGCGGACGCAGCCACCGGAGCCGGAATCAACCCCATCAGGCTCGTGGTTGGCTCGGGCGCGGCAGGTGCGGTGTCGGTGCTCGTGGTTGGGCCGTCGGTGTTACCGCCCCCATACGTGAACGGCACGCCGCGCTGAGCCAGACCCCTCGCGATCACCGCGTTGATGGCTTTCTGGGCGTCTGCGGGGCTTCTGTGGACGTCGGCGGAGGCCAGCCCCGGCGTGGCAAACAACAGGGCGATGCCGAGCATGACTGCGTAGGTGCGTTTCATTCGATTGTCGCTTCTCTCCGGCCGTGAACTCTGGCTCCCGGGTGGTTCTTTCCGGCCGGCGATGACCACCAAGATCCTTTCTACCGCCGACATCGTGTAGATCCCAATTAGGTTCTGCGACATGGCCAATGAGTTGTCGTACTGTGACCGAACGGTGACACTGGACCGCTGTGCGGCGACAAGTCAACCCTTGCGCTCAACGTTTCTTGAGCGCGCTCGGCCTACCGGTCGTAGGCTGACGCCATGACCGATCACGACCGCCTTGCCACCCGCCGCGAGATTGCCGACGCACTCACGAACGCCTTCGAACGGCGTCATGAGGTGCTTGATCTGATTGTGGAAGCAGATGACCGAAAGACTGCCATCGATGCGATCGCTACATTGCTGGGAACCTCTCACCTGGGTGGCGAAGCGGTCATGGGCATGTCCTTCGACCAGCTGACCAAGGATGAGCGCCGCAAGAACGCCGCAGAGCTCGAGGATCTCAACAGTCAGCTCACCTTCACCCTCATGGAACGCCCCGCGAGTTCGGGAGACAGCCTCGAACTGCGACCGTTCTCCGGTGATTCCGACGCCGATATATTCGCGGCCCGCACCGACGAGGTAGGCCAGGCGGGCGACGGTTCCGGCGCCCCGGCGGGCGGTCTCGAAGACGAGCTGAGGGCGGCGCTCGCGCGCATCGACGACGAGGAAGCGGCCTGGTTTGTCGCTCTCGAAGGTCCAGCCAAGGTGGGCCTCGTCTTTGGCGAACTGGTCGACGGTGAGGTGAACGTGCGGATCTGGGTTCATCCCGATCATCGAAAGAAGGGTTACGGCACAGCGGCTTTGCGGAAGTCCCGGTCGGTGATGGCGGCCTACTTCCCCGCCGTCCCCATGGTGGTGCGGGCCCCCGGAGCCGCCACGCCGTGAGTGTGGGGGTAGCCGAGCGCTCATCGAGAGCATTAATCAATGCGCTTGATGCACTGACGAATTGGTGCGAATTTTCTGGACAACACGCCGCCCTATCGCACCTCTTCGGGCGTTGGAACATTGGTGAGGTCCGCTACTGTTAGCGCGGTATGAGCACACACGAGGAATCTCCGATGGGCATTCTGGTGTCTCAGATCTATCGCGTGCTGTGGTCACGAGCCTCGGTGATCGTGCGCGACTTCGGCGTCACGGTTCCGCAGATGGAGTGCCTGGCCGTGCTGTCCGCACAGCCGGGGATATCCAATGTTGAGATCGCCGCAGAGCTTCGGATCACGCCCCAGGCGGTAAGTCTGGTCCAGCGGTCCCTTGAAGAGGCGGGCCTGGTGCTGCGGACGCGTCGACAGGCCGACGCCAGGGTGCTGACCTCCGAGTTGACCGCCAAAGGGCGGAAGCTCTTCGAGCGTGCCGATGCCACTCTGCGCGAGGATGACGACGAGATACTCGCCAACATGACAGACAAAGATCGGGCCCAGCTGCGCAGGCTGCTCGGCGGTGTGATCGAAACCATGTCGACGAGGTAATTCGCCCCGTTGCCGGGTGCAAAAGCCCTCGGCGCCAACACCATGTGACGATATTGTTGAATCCTTTGTGCTGTTCAGACGGGTTGTGAACTCTTTCTGACTCTTTTGTGGATTTCCTGGATTCATTCCAGATAATTGAGGCATACTGGCCTTGTGGCCTTCACTTGGGATGAGTACGCGGCGCTGCTGCGGACTGCCGATTTGCGGGTTACCCGGCCCAGGGTCGCCGTCCTAGAAGCCGTGGAAGCGCACCCGCACGCCGATACCGAGACCGTCTTTGGTGTCGTCAGGACCGGTCTGCCCGAAGTGTCCCGGCAGGCCGTTTACGACGTCTTGGCGGCGCTGACGTCGGCGGGCCTGGTGCGCAAGATCCAGCCCTCCGGCTCCGTGGCACGGTACGAATCGCGGGTCGGCGACAACCATCACCATGTCGTATGCCGCTCGTGCGGCGTCATCGGGGACGTCGATTGCGCCGTGGGCGCCGCACCGTGCCTCACCCCATCCGACTACAACGGTTTCGTGCTTGAGGAGGCCGAGGTTATCTATTGGGGCCTATGCCCCGATTGCGCTTCCCCGCAAGCGCCCACACGAATTTCGGGATCACACACGTGATCACAGCCCATATCACCCCCCTCCCGAAAGGATCGCTGTGCCTGAAGAACACCCGCCCATCGCAGAGGCAAACAACCAGCCGTCGAACGGTTGCCCCGTTGCGGGCGGTCGACTGAACCACCCCGTCGAGGGTGGTAACGCCAATCGCGAATGGTGGCCCACCCAGCTCAACCTGGGCATCCTCAAGAAGAATCCGCCGGCGGCCAACCCCCTCGGTGCGAACTTCGACTACGCCAAGGCCGTGCAGACGATCGACGTTGACCAGCTGAAAAAGGATGTCGAGTCAGTCCTGACCGACTCGCAGGACTGGTGGCCCGCCGACTTCGGTAACTACGGCCCGATGTTCATTCGTATGTCGTGGCATGCCGCCGGCACCTATCGCGTCGCCGATGGCCGGGGCGGCGCGGGCGCCGGTATGCAGCGGTTCGCCCCGCTGAACAGCTGGCCCGACAACGTGCTGCTGGATCGCGCGCGGCGCCTGCTGTGGCCCGTCAAGAAGAAGTACGGAAACTCTCTGTCCTGGGCCGACCTCATCGTCTTCGCCGGTAACCACGCGATGGACACTATGGGGTTCAAGACCTTTGGGTTCGCGTTCGGGCGTGAGGACCGCTGGGAGCCCGAGCAGGATGTCTACTGGGGTCCCGAGCACACCTGGTTGGGCGACGAGCGTTACACCGGCGATCGTGACCTGGAGAACCCCCTTGCCGCGGTACAGATGGGTCTGATCTACGTCAATCCCGAAGGCCCCAACGGCAATCCGGATCCACTGGCCGCCGCCATCGACATCCGCGAGACCTTTGCCCGGATGGCGATGAACGACGAGGAAACCGCGGCGCTGATCGTCGGTGGTCACACCTTCGGTAAGACGCACGGCGCGGGCGATGCCGGGCTGGTCGGGCCGGATCCCGAGGACGCGCCACTGGAGCAGATGGGCATCGGTTGGAAGAGCTCATTCGGCTCTGGCAAGGGCAATGACGCGATCGGCAGTGGTCTGGAAGTTACCTGGACCCACACGCCAACCAAGTGGGACAACAGCTTCCTGGAGATTCTGTACGGCAACGAGTGGGAGCTGACCAAGAGCCCCGCCGGTGCGCATCAGTGGAAGCCCAAGGATGGCGGCTGGGCCAACTCGGTACCGATGGCCCAGGGCACGGGCAAGACGCACCCCTCGATGCTCACCACGGATCTATCGATGCGGTTCGATCCCATCTACGAAGGGATCACCCGGCGCTGGCTCGACCATCCCGAAGAGCTGGCCGACGCCTATGCTAAGGCCTGGTACAAGCTGATCCACCGCGACCTCGGGCCGGTCACTCGCTACCTGGGTCCGTTGGTGCCCGAGGAGACCTTGCTCTGGCAGGACGTCATCCCCGCCTCCGACACCAACATCGGGGCCGATGATGTCGCCGAGCTGAAGAAGCAGATTCTCGCTTCCGGCCTTACCGTGCCGCAGCTTGTGTCCACCGCATGGAAGGCAGCGGCCTCGTATCGCAACAGCGACAAACGTGGTGGTGCTAACGGTGGCCGTATCCGGTTGCAGCCGCAGGCCGGCTGGGAATCCAACGAGCCCGATGAGCTCGTCCAGGTGATCCGCACGCTGGAGGGCATCCAGGAGTCCTTCAACGCCGGAAGCAAGAAGGTCTCGTTCGCCGATCTCGTCGTGCTCGGTGGTGCTGCTGCCGTCGAAAAGGCGGCCAAGGATGCCGGATTCGATATCGCCGTGCCGTTCACACCCGGCCGCGGCGATGCCACCCAGGAACAGACCGATGTCGAGTCGTTCTCCTACCTGGAGCCGGCTGCCGATGGTTTCCGCAACTACCTGGGCAAGGGTGCGCAGATCCCTGCCGAATACAAGTTGATCGACAAGGCCAACCTGTTGGCACTGTCCCCGCCCGAACTGACTGTCCTCGTCGGCGGTCTGCGGGTGCTGGGTGCCAACTACCAGGGCTCCGGGCTCGGCGTGCTCACCGACAACCCCGGAACATTGACGAACGACTTCTTCGTCAATCTGGTCGACATGGGCACGGAGTGGACACCGTCGTCGGCCGACGACGGCACCTACGTGGGTACCGATCGCGCCAGCGGTGCGGCGAAGTGGACCGCGAGCCGGGTGGATCTGGTGTTCGGTGCCAATTCCGAGCTGCGCGCTCTGGCAGAGGTTTACGCACAGGATGACGCTAAGGAGAAGTTCGTCAAGGACTTCGTCGCGGCATGGGTCAAGGTGTCGAACGCGGACCGGTTCGACGTTCGCTGATCTTCGCAACACGTGGATGGCCGGTTCCTTAGGGGACCGGCCATCGCGCTATCGGTCAGGACTAGTCAACGTCGGTCGTCTGGTCTTTCGTCTCGGCACGCGTCGTCAGCGCTACGCCGGCCTCCTCGAAGATCTCCTCGATGGCGTCCCAGTCCCCCTTCCCCACCGCCGACTTGATGCGCGCCGCGTCCCGCAGTACGAACCGGAACGGCTCGTTTTCAGGGGTACCGAATCCCCCTCGAAGGCAATCGACAAGGGCATCGAGGTTGCTGCCGAAGTAGCCGCCTGGCCCGTTCACCGCGCGGCCGAGCTCGGTGAAGAAGTCGGCCCGGGTACGAACGCGGGAACCATCGATGAGATAGGTCTTCATGCGCCTTCAACCTCACAGAATGACTGGTAGTGATCGCCTGTGTAGTAGACATGCGGCGGATCGTTCAGCGGGTTGCCGCCGGTGATGATGCGCCGCGTGCCGCGGGTCTTACCGCCCGGAGTGCGGACCGTGTACTCGTGGTAGTACCCACGAGGCTCGGAGGGCAACACCCTCTCGCGGTTCTGGAACACGACGCCGTCATTGCGGGGATACGGGAACGGTCCGCCGGCATGGATCAGGTCCACGGTTCCGGTGGCCTCGGTAGGCAGCTCGCTCAGGCCGCACTGGGAGATGGTGGCGCGCGCCGGCAAGGGCTCGGTGCAACCGATGAGCGCCACTGCGAGGAGCGCGGCGCCGACGGCGCGCAAACACGGCGACATGCCTCGACGGTACTGCATGCATCTGCTGGAACTACGGTCGATGACGACAGCGCTAGCTCGATCTTCCCCGTAGCACGGCCAATTCGTTGTGCGCGGACGCGTGCTCGGCTTCGACCAGTGCGGCCTGTTCGTCGGCGGGGTCGGCGAACAGGAACGAGCCGGTGCCGGGTGCGCCGGCGGATCCGAGTTTGTTCATGCGCTGAGGCACTGCGGCACCCTGGTATTCCAGCGGGATGGCGTGGCCGTGTTCGGAGAATTATCGAACCGGCCATTTCGATAACAGAGCGAATGCTCTGTTACTCTCTGGGTGTGCCTCGGCCGCGCATCCATTCCGTCGACGATCTGCTCGATGCCACCGAGCGGATCGCGGTGGACGAGGGCCCGGCGGCGGTGACGGTGCGGGCGGTTTCGCAGCTGACCGGAACATCCAATGGTGCGATCTACCATGCCTTCGGATCGCGTGGTGCGATGGTCGGAAGGGCGTGGTTGCGCGCCGCGGAGCGGTTCCTTGCCATGCAGCGTGACGCCGTCGATACAGCGTTCGCGACGGGTACGCCCATCCACGTCGCCGCGGTGAACGCCGTTGTCGCGGCCGCCGACACCCCCGCCGTCTTCGCCGAACGATTCCCTGAATCCTCGCGGCTCGTGCTCGGCGTACGGCGCGAGGATCTTCTGGGCTCCGATGTTCCTGACGACGTCGCCGACGCCATGGCGAGCGTCGACGCCAGGCTTGTCGCGTTATTCATCCTGTTGTCTCGTGCCCTGTGGGATCGGGAGGACGGTCGCGCGGTGCAGGTCATCGAGGACTGCATCGTGGGGTTGCCGACCGGCCTTCTGCTGCGGGGTCGCCGCCGGCCCGATGCGGACGCACGCTCACGTCTGGAGGCCGCGGTGCGCGCCATTCTTGCTCTCGATCCACCCCCAATGCGCCCAAAAACGAAGGGCGCCACAATGAAAGGAAGCACGTGACCCCCACCCTCGAACTTCAGGACACCATCGCGGTTCTGAACCTCGGTACGGACGAAAACCGCTTCTCCCCCGATTGGCTCGATACCGTCGACGGGCTGCTCGACGATGCGCTGACGCACGCCAAACCATTGGTCACCGTGGGAACCGGCAAGTTCTACTCGAACGGACTCGATCTGGAATGGCTTATGGCCCACGGTGATCAGAGTGATTGGTACGTCGGCCGCGTGCACGCGCTCTTCAGTCGAGTGCTCACCCTCCCGCTGCCCACCGTCGCCGCGGTCAACGGTCACGCGTTCGGCGCAGGGGCGATGCTTGCCGTCGCCCACGACTACCGGGTGATGCGATCCGACCGTGGATATCTGTGCTTCCCCGAGGTCGACATCAACATCCCGTTCACTCCCGGAATGGCGAGCCTTATCCAGGCCAAGGTGACCCCGCAGACGGCGGTCACCGCGATGACCACCGGGCACCGGTACAGCGGAGACGCTGCCGTGGCCGCAGGTCTGGCCGACCGGGCCGCCTCCGAAGACGAAGTACTCAGTGTCGCAGTCGATCTGATGAGCCCGCTGATCGGTAAGGGCAGCGGAACCCTGGGCGCCATCAAGACGACCATGTTCGCTGCGACCACTGCTGCGCTGGCGGCGTAGGGCCGCTCTACTGAGGTGGAATGACCGGCGGGCGACACACGTTGCCCACCGGGTCCCACCACCAACCGTTATCGCAGTTCAACGGTGTGGTCGCGACCGCTGGCCGGCAGGTGTTGGCCACCGGATCCCACCATCCGTCCGGACAGTTGGGCACGATGGGATCCGCGGAGCCGATGGCCGGCGCGGTGCCGGAGACAACGGCGAGCGGCAAGAGCGTTCCAGCGGCGAGGATCAGCAATCGGCGGGCAAGCAGGTTCATAGGGACACCTCCGGTATCGGGTAGTGCGGCTCGTGTGAGCCTACTCGGCAGGAGGTGTGCGAAACCTCGGTGCCAGTACCCGTTTTGCGGCAACGTCCAGGGCATACCCGAGCGCACCGATCACGAGAATGACGGCCACCACCTGGTCGTAGGCCAGCTGGTCGCGTGCGTTGAGGATTTGATAACCCAAACCGGATCGCACGCCCAGCATTTCGGCGGGAACAAGGACCACCCACGCGATGCCCAAGGCGATGCGCACACCAGTCTGAACGCTGCCCCGGATGGCCGGGAGTATGACCGCGGTGAGGAGTTCGATGCGAGTGGCATGAAATGACCGCGCCACGTGCAGGTACCCGGGTTCGATGCCGTGCACGCCGGCGGTGGTGTTGGAGAATCGGCCATACTGCCGCCGCGGCGATGAGGAAAATGACAGGTCGACTGCCAATCCCGAACACGGCCACCGCGATCGGCGTCAAAATCCGTGGCGCCGATAACGCTGGCGCGCAAACTCACTCGCGAATTGATCGGCTAGACGACAGGACTCTGGTTGGATGGGTCGTATGACTGAGGATGTCAGAGTGGTCTCTGCGAGTCGCGAGGTGGATGCGCCGGCGGCGGTGATCTTCGAGTACATCGCCGATGCCGCGCGACAGCGTGAATGGGATGGCAATGAGAACCTGGCCGAGGCCGCCGCGGGGCAACGCGTTCACGGTGTGGGTGCTGTGTTCGTGATGACCCTGACCAACGGTGCGGTTCGCGACAACCACATCGTGGAATTCGAGGAGGCACGCCGGATAGCGTGGTTGCCCTCCGAAGTCGGCAAGGAGCCGCCTGGCCACCTCTGGCGATGGGAACTGGAGCCGCTTGGCGACAACCGCACTCGGGTGACCCATACCTACGACTGGACGAACCTGACCGACGAGAAGAGGCTGCCCCGGGCCCGTAGCACCACCTCGGAGCGGCTGCAGGATTCGGTGGACAGGCTCGCGGCACTCGCCGAGTCACGTGCCTAGCCCTCCCTGGGATTCTGCGGTTCCATCCTTGACCTCAAGCTCACTTGAGGTTGAACACTGGGCTCATGACAACGAAAACATCCAATGTGCGTCAGATTCGATCGGATCTGTGGGAGACGCGCAGGGACAGTCCGTTCCCCGGGCTGACCACCCACGCCTACCTATGGACCCGCCACGACGGGAACGTGCTGTTCTACAGCCCAGCCACCGAGGCCGATTTCGAGGTGATCGCAGAGCTGGGCGGGGTGACTCACCAGTATCTGTCGCATCAGGACGAGGCCGGACCGATGCTCGCCGTCGTGAAACAGCGATTCGGGTCGACACTTCACGCATCCGCCCACGAGCGGAACGAGATTGGCAAGCACGCCGACCTTGACGTCCCCATCGACGAACGTCATGTGGATGACAACGGCGTAGACGTCATCCCCACGCCGGGTCATTCCCCCGGCAGCACAAGCTATCTAGTCACGGGAGCGGACGGCCAGAAGTACCTCTTCACGGGGGACACGATGTTCCCCACCAAGGGGGGGCACCTGGTCTACCTTCCTGGTCCCCGGGCGCGGGAGCGCCGATGAGTTGGCGAGGAGCCTGGAACTGTTGGGGAGCCTCGATCCGGATGTCGTCATCTCCAGCGCGTACGGCGGGAACTCCGCGGTGTACGAGCTTCCGGAGGGCCGTTGGCGCGAGCTCATCGCACAGGCGCAGCAGAGCGTGCGACGCGCCTAGGGGCGAACGGCCTGCGTGAACCCGAAGACTCCGCTGGGATCGTAGGCAGAGGCAATTCGTCGCAGTCGCGCCAGATTGTCCCCGTAATAGGCCGCGGCCCAATCGGGCAGGCGGGGATCGATGTAGTTCACGTAGGCGGCACCGCCACAGATCCCTGCGAGCCGATCCCGTGCCTCGTCCACGCGGCGATACGCGACGGACGAGTCTGTGCCGACTCCGTGATAGATCTGGATCGCTGCGGCGGCCCGTCGGTGTGGGAAGGCGGTGGCGTCGGCCGCAACTCGGCTGACGGCGCCTCCGAGGCTGTCGAAGATGAAGGTGAGGCCGCGTTCGCCGACCAGGAGCGCCTCAACTCTGGAGGTGTCGATCGCCGCGTGCGGGACCATCCGGGAGGACGCCACAAACGCCTCGCGCTGCAGCTGTCCCGTCCCGGCCCCGGTCCATGCCGGATGACACTGATCCACCGTCAATGTCGAGCAACCGCCCATGAACTTCATGGCATCGAGAAAAGTCTTGTCGGCGACGAATCGATCGGATGGGCCGATACCGATCGCGCTGCGGAGTGCATCGACCAGGGCACGTGGATTGTCGGTCTTGGCGATACATCCCACGATCCGGCATTGCGGTGTGGTGCCGGCCATGGCGTGCAGGGTCGTCCACAGTTCATCGGGCGCATCGTCCATGAACATCAGCCACCGGTGCATGATCGCGGCGGTGTCCCCCGGCGCGTAGTCGAGCGTGAACACCGTGAGGCCAGTTGCCTGTGCGGTCTCGAAGGTGAACTCCGTGGCAATGCAGAAGTTTCCGCCGCCAACTCCGCGGATGGCCCAGAACAGATCGGGCTCGGAATCCGCCGATAGGACCCGGATCCCGCCATCGGCGGTTACCGCGCGAGCCGATATCAGTTGGTCGCACGTGAGTCCGAACTTACGGGTGAGAACCCCCACCCCACCCCCGAGAGTCAGCCCGGCGATGCCGACGGTCGGACAGGAGCCGCAGGCAAGCATCCGGCCCGCCGACCAGACGCCGGCGTAGACATCGATCAGACGTGCGCCGGATCCGACCGTCGCCTGTGTCCCCGTCACCGAGACCGCCGCCATCCGCCCGAGATCGACCACCAGGCCGTCGTTCGGGACACAGTAACCGGCATAGCTGTGGCCGCCACTGCGCGCCGCTACGGGTATCCCGGAGCCGGAGGCGAACTCAACGCAACGCGCCACGTCCTGTTCAGAGGCGCAGAAAGCCACCGCACCAGGATGATTCATATCGAAGAGTGGATTGAACGTTCGTGCTGCTTCGTCCGACCCGGTCTCCCCGCGCACCGTGAGAGTTCCGGATAGCTTGCGGCGCAAATCTTCCCATCGAGGGATAAGTGGTACGTCTTCTGAGTGGATCGGGGAGCATCCGGTGATTGCCCTTCCGCCGAGCGCCAAGGCCGCCCCGGCGGACAGCACACTGCGTCTGGTGACCAGCGCAGCGCGCGGGCGATTCGGTTGGGGGTCCATCACTGCTCCTGCCGGCCACTATCGGGTGGATGCCCCATCTTGTCGCCTACTACCGGCGCGCGGTGCGCGCAACGGTAGATTGGCCCACATGACGGTGAGCCCGGCACCCGATCCGGTGGCCGATATAGCGCTCAGCCCCACCGGGCCGCAGGTAGGAGCTTTCTTCGACCTGGACGGCACTCTCGTGGCCGGATTCACCCCGACGGCACACGCTCGCGATCGGATGCGCCGTGGTCAGGCCAGCGTCGGCGAGGTTCTCGGAGTCCTGGAGGCCACCTTCCGGTACAAGTTGGGCCGCATGGAGTTCGAGCGTTTGGTGGTGCGCGCCGCGGGATACCTGCGCGGCGACTCGCTGGCCGAACTCGAAGCCGTCGGCGAACGAATCTTCCACCAGCACAATGCCTCGATGATCTATCCGCAGATGTGCGAGCGCGTGCGGGCGCATCAGGAACAGGGACACACCGTGATGCTGAGTTCTTCGGCGCTGACCATTCACGCCGAGCCGGTGGCCCGCCATCTCGGAATTACCCATGTGCTCTGCAACCACTTTGATCTCGACAATCAGGGGCGTCTCACCGGCGGTATCCGTACGCCCATCGTGTGGGGACGGAATAAGGCGACCGCGGTCGCACTGTTCTGCGAATCCAATGGTGTTGATTTGCACCGCAGTTACTTCTATGCGGACGGCGAAGAGGATATCGATCTGATGTCCCTCGTCGGTGAGCCCTGCCCGGTCAACCCGCGCGGCCGGCTCGCGGTCATGGCGTCGCAACAAGGCTGGCCGGTCCTGCGGCTGAACGATCCGAGGCCCCGTGGCGTGCGCTCGTCGCTGCGCAGGCTCGCCGGGTTGGTTCGCCGATAGGCTTGGATCATGGCGGGACGCTATGTGGCATTGGGAAGTTCGATGGCGGCGGGACCGGGCATCCTGCCGCGTGCGCCAGGCTCGCCTCGACTGGCCGGACGTTCGGCACGCAACTATCCGCATCATGTTGCCGACCGCATGGGATATCAGCTGGTCGATGTCACCTATTCCGGTGCGACTACGGCACATATCCTGACCGACCCGCAGAACACTGCGGCGCCGCAGATCGGCGCGCTCGATGGCACCGAGGAGCTGGTGACGGTCACGATCGGCGGTAACGACGTGGGTTATGTGCCGTTCTTGTTGGCCGCGTGTCTGCCGCACGTTCTGCGTGCCCTGCCAGTCGTCGGCGGCGGACTGGCCGACATGCTCGACACCGGCAAGCGGGATGCGGCACTGGCGGTTGTGGGTCAATCGCTGCGCGCGGTGGGTGAGCAGGTGCGGAATCGCGCACCGCGGGCACGGGTGATCTTCGTCGATTACCTCGCACTCTTGCCCCCTGAAGGCGAGCTCGCGCCGCCGTACACCCAGGCCGAGACCGCCAGTGGACGTCATATCGCCGCCGAACTCGCGGCGGCCACCGCGGCTGCGGCCCACGCCACCGGCTGCGAGATCGTGCGCGCATCGGCGGCCAGCGCGGACCATCACGCCTGGTCGGCACGGCCCTGGGCTACCCGTCCCGGATTCCCGTGGCCGTGGCGCCCGGCTCCCCTTCATCCCAACGCGGACGGCATGAGCGCCGTGGCCGATCTGATCGTGGCCGTATTGGACGCCGCGTCTAATGACCGAGGTTGCGGGGTGAGCGGCCCGGAGCATTGCGATACTTGATCCCGTGCGCACAACTGCCCTGCTGATGGTTCCCGTCTCGGCCCTTGCGATCGGCGTCGGATTCGCCAGCCCCGCCTCGGCCGTGGCGCCTCCGGCGGACGGGACGTATCGGATGATCGAGGAAGGATTCGGCGAGGTTTCCTGGACGCTGTCCGCCGTCTGTGTACAGGCCTCGGGCACCCGCATTCAGTCCGACTACACCGACCCCACCATCCAGGCCGACGGCTGCACACTCACCGTCACCAGCGCGACACCCGACATCCTCAAGCACAACGACAGACTGCAGAACTACTCCACAGCGGCCAAGCTGGTTGACGACCAGTGGACGTTCCTGCATGCGCGACCGCAGGGCATGACCTGCCCGGACGGGACCTATGCGCCCACCCAGGAGAAGTACGTCTTCAACGACGAGACCCTCGCCGGAGTGCACACCACGATCCACAGCGCGGTATGCGGCGGTCAGCCGGGGATGACAAAGAGGCCCTTCAGCCTGCAGTTCGTGAAACCACTCGATGTACCCGTCGATCGGTTCCCGCAGTACTGCGATGGCTTCGCGCATTGCTGGTGACGGGTTAGGGCAGCAACGGCACCCGCCAGAGCGGCACACCCGGGTCGATCACCAAGAGTCGCGTCATCGTCAATCGTGTGATGAACAACGCGCCTCGAATCATCACCACCGCGATGGGCAGCTCGGCCAGAACCGCGGTCAGGATCGCCCAGCGCACCTCCGCGGGGCCGGCTGTCATCACGTCGAACCAGGCATCGCAGATCAGAAGCACTCCGGTGGTGAACGCCGTCAAAACGAGTAGTTAACGACGCAGCAGACCCAGTACCGCGGTCGCGGCCGTGAATGCCACCAACAGCGCGTCGAAACCGACCCACGTCGCCGTCCACCGCTGTGCCACATAGTTTTCGGGCAGCGTGAACGCAAGGTAGGTGATCCAGGGGATCAGCGCGATCGAGCCGCCGATCATCAAACCCAGCCGGAGCGCGCGAAACCTCGCCAAATTCGGCGGCGCCACCTCGCCGAGCGGGCGTTCCAGCCGCTGGATCAGGTCCCTTCGCTCCTCGGTGGACAGCGCCGCGATCGTCTCGTCCGATAGATAACTCTGGGTCATGCCCAGCTTCCTCCCAGGAAACGTCATCACAATGTCAGCGTGCCACCGACTACGCCGATGCCCCCTCCGGCGCCGACTCCCATTCCGCAGCTGCCCGCCAACGATTTCCACCAATACAGCCATGGGATTTCGGCCCTCGGTGGTTGGTTTCCGATGGTCGTCCAGGTGCTCGCGGTGGTGACCTTGCTGGTGGTCATCGGATGGCGCAGCCGCCGGTGGCGCCTGCTGTGGGCGCCCGTGAGCGTAGCGATCGGCGCGGTGGGTGCGTTGGTGGCGTGGGTCTACATGAACTCCGAAGGGTTGGCCTCGGACCCGGCACCCTTCAAATTGTGGATATGGATCGGTGTGTTCGTCACGTCGGTCGCGGTTGCCGTCATCGGCTTCCGGAGTGCGCGCTGGTGGCGTCGTGGTGTATCGGCGTTGGCCATTCCACTGACGTTGCTTTCGGCACTCGTCGCGCTCAATACCTGGGTGGGCTACTACCCCACCGTGCAGGCGGCCTGGGGTGCGGTCTCTGCGGGCCCGCTTCCCAACCAGGTCGATCTCAGTGAGCTTGCAGGTCTGCGCAATTCGAATCCCGGTACCGGAAAGCTTGTCGACGTAGACATCCCCGGCGACGCAAGCGGGTTCAAACATCGAGGTGAGTACGTCTACCTCCCTCCGGCCTGGTTCGCGGGCGATACCCCGCCGCGGCTGCCGGTGGTGATGATGATCGCCGGCGAGTTCAACACCCCAGCCGACTGGATCCGCACGGGTAACGCCACCCAGATGATCGACGACTATGCCAAATCGCATGGTGGGCAAGCACCGATATTCGTCTTCGTCGATGTCGCGGGAAGTTTCAACAACGACACCGAGTGTGTCAACGGCCCGCGCGGCAACGCCGCTGATCACCTCACCGAAGATGTTCGCCCCTATGTGGTGTCGGAGTTCGACGGGTCGGCTGACCCTGCCAACTGGGCTGTTGTCGGCTGGTCGATGGGCGGCACCTGCGCTATTGACCTGACGGTCATGCATCCGGATCTGTTCTCCACATTCGTGGACATCGCCGGCGACCATGGGCCTACCGCGGGAACCAAGCAACAGACGATCGAGCGGCTGTACGGCGGAGATGCCGCCCGATGGGATGCCTTCGACCCGCGCACCGTGATGGCCAAACATGGTCCCTACACCGGCGTCACGGGATGGTTCGAGGACGCGATACCTCCGGCAGGCAGCAAGAAGCCAAGTGGTGCAAAGCGCCCGACAGCCGACACCCCCACGGGAATCGGTGGGCATGACGATGTGACCGACGACGATCGAGACGGTGCCGCCGCTGATCTGTGCGCAGCGGCCCAGCAGGTGCAGATCTCCTGCACCATTCACCAGATGATCAGTGGGCACACCTGGCAATTCGCCAGCCGAACATTCTCGGACGCGCTGCCCTGGCTGGCGGCGCAGCTTCGCACCCCGGGAAGCCCGTGAGTACCTACGCTCCCCCGACCTGAGTCCGCAGCGACTCCAGAAGCGTCTGCCACCATTCGCCGTGGCGGCGTAGGAACAATCCGTCGGGAAAGGTATGGCGGGCCACATGATCCTGCGGAACCGACTCCCAGCCGAGATGTTCGACCGTCACCCGGGTTTCGTCCCTGATCGGCTCGAACCGCACCTCGACGGTAGTCATCTGATCCTCGGCGAAGCTGTCCTGACGCCATGTCAGGCCCAATCGTCGGCCGGGTTCCCACGTGGTGACCCTGCCGATTTCGAACTCGGTGCCGTCCGGGTATGACTCAACGAAGCGGCCACCGAGCTCCGGTTCGATCGCGAGTACGCCGCGGCGCCGGGTGAATCGGAACAGTGTGTTGGGCTGCCACCAGATTCCGATGTCGTTGACGAATACGTCGAATGCGCGCTCCGGGGTGGCACGTACCCGCAGCGATACCAGCACGCGTGACCCCATCAGCCCTGCTCTCGCTCGATGTGCTCCTTGAAGGCCGAAAGTTGCGTGGCCCAGAGCTTCTCGATCTCGTTGAGCCATGCCTTTAGTTCCGCCATGGGGGCGGGTCGCAATGTATAGATGCGTACTCGCGCGTCGAACTCGGGGTGAGATTCCTCGACCAGCTCGCTGGCCTTGAGGGTTCGCAGGTGCCTACTGAGTGCCGCGGGGCTCAGGCCGACGGCGTGTGCGATCTCGCCCGCACGGCATGGTCGATCCCGCAGCACCTCAACGATTCGTCGGCGATTGGGATCTGCCAGCGCGGTGAGTGTGCGATCTATACTCGCGAGTTCCGGAGAGGGCCGGGTCAAACCCAGCCCTCGATGTTCAGACCGCTCACCTTCTCGGCATCCTCGCGCGAGACCGTCCGCACCGACTGACCGAAGGTCCAGACGTGTCCCTCGGGGTCTTGGGCCCGGTACACCCGGTCGCCGTAGAACTGGTCGGCCGGGCGCATCAAGATCGTGGCGCCGGCGGCCTCGGCCTGCTCGCAATGCGTGTCGATATCGCTGTCAATCTGAACATGGATCGTCTGGGTACACCTGCCACCGACCGTTTTGGGACTGGCGACGCTGGCGTCCCACTCGGATCCGACCATGAGATAGCCATCCCCAAAACGCATCTCGGAATGCTCGATCCTGCCGTTGTTATCGGTGATGACCATCGACCGTTCGAAACCAAAGGCCTTTTCCAGCCAGTCGAGGGCTGCCGATGGATCCTGGTAGACGACCGCCGAAGCCAAGCTAGCGCGTGTGCTCATGGTTGATATTTAACGCTTACGTTAAATATCTGTCAACGGTCGCGCAGACATGAGGTACTCGCGGCTCGCTAGGGGTTGACCTTGGAGATGACGCGCTCGGCGAAGCTCTCCAGGTTCTTGATCTTGGTGTCCAGCGGCTCGGTGTCCAGCCCGACGATATAGGGAATGCGGAAGCCGACGATGACATCGGTGACACCCTTGTCCTCCAATCGTTTCACGCCATCCACGGTGAACCCGTCGATGGAGATGACGTGGACCTCAAAGGGCTTATCGGCCGTCCCCTCTTCTTCACGGAACGTGTTGAGCTTGACCAGCAGTTCGTCTAGGTCCTCGGTGCCACCGCCATGCATCCAGCCATCGCACCGCGCGGCACGACGCAGTGCCGCGTCAGCATGTCCACCGATGAGGATCGGGATGGGCTGGGTCGGCGCGGGACACATCTTGGTCTTGGGAATGTCGTAGAACTCGCCGTGGAACTCGAAGTAGTCACCGGTGGTCAGCCCCTGGATGATCTCGATGCATTCGTCCATGCGCTTACCGCGCTTGGCGAAGGGCACGTTCATGAGTTCGTAGTCCTCGGGCCACGGGCTGGTGCCGACGCCGAGCCCGAGGCGGTTACCCGTCAGTGCCGCAATGGATGAGGCCTGCTTGGCCACTAGGGCGGGCGGCCGGATCGGCAACTTGAGTACGAAGATGTTGAACCGCAACGTCGAGGTCACTGCGCCGAGGGCCGCCGTGAGCGTCAATGCCTCGATGAACGGTTTGTCTTCCAGGAATTCGCGGTTCCCGTCGGGCGTGTATGGATACTTCGCATCCGACTCGTAGGGATACGCCAGGCTGTCGGCGATGGTCATACCGTGGTAGCCCGCCGCCTCGGCCGCCTGGGCCAAGGGAATGTAGTACGACGGATCGGTCATGGCCTCGGCGAAGGTGAACCGCATAGCTTCCTCCTGGAGTGCTTGAGAAACACATTGTGCTGTCGGTACTACGCACTCTAGCGGTTGCGAAATCTGAACTCGCATATTGATTTTACGGAGTCAACGAGCCTTCTCGCCTGCGCCCGCAATGGCGAAAAACAGTGCGGGGATGAGAATTTCGACGGCGAGCATGACAATCCAGAATGGATGGGGCACTCCGGAGTCGATCAGTGATGCCACCCTGCCCAGCCCGCCCACCAGCAGACCCGCAGCGAGGAATCGGATGGCGATGCCGGGAATCGGCGACTGGCGGGCCACCCAGATCCACGCCGCGCTGTAGACGGCGAACAGCCCGGCGAAGAAGCGCTCCTGGCTGTCGTTGCTCGCGGTGATGCCACCCCCGCCGATGACCGTTCCGGGCCCCCCGATGAGGTGATAGAGGCCGATGGCCACGCAGATCACGCCGGTAAGAATCGCCAGGTACTTCAGCACTTTGTCCATCACTGCGCCCTCCGGGTCGCGTCAACTTGATAGAACGTTCTAGTAAGGACTAGAACAATGCGACGAGGCCGGATACAAGGCCCCGAAAGGACGCACCATGCCCGCTGATACACGCGACCGCATTGTCGCCGCCACCTGCGAGTTGTTCCGCCGACAGGGCATGACCGGCACTGGCCTCAAGCAGATCGCGCAAAGCGCGGGCGCACCCTTCGGATCGATCTATCACTTCTTCCCCGGAGGCAAGGTGCAACTGGCGGACGAGGCCATTCGCACCGCCGGGGGGATGTATCGGGATCTCGTGCTGACGCTCTTCGATCAGGATGGCCCCGATCTGACGGCCACCATCCGCACGGCGTTCGCGGCCGTGGCCGACAATCTCATCGCGACCGATTACGCCGACGCCTGCCCCATCGCCACCATCGCTCTTGAAGTGGCGAGCACTGACGATCTCCTCCGTCGAGCCACCGCCGACGTCTTCACGGACTGGATTGATCGGGGTGCTGAACACATCTCCGGATCGGGCCTGCCGTACGAGGTCCGCAGACGTCTCATGTTGGGATTCATCACCAGCCTGGAGGGTGCGTTTGTGCTGAGCCGGGCGTTACGCAGCCCGGAGCCACTGCTCGCCGCGGGTGAGACGGTCGCGGCCGCCGTCGCGGCCGCACTGGTCGCCGCCGATGCGCGACCGGAATAAAGCGGACTACGGTCCGGTTGAGGAAGGCATAAGAACACTCATCAGGAGGTTTGCATGCCAGCTATCACCGTGTCGTCTATGGACGCCCTGACTCTGCCCCGCATCCCCATGCCCGAGCCCGCCGATACCGAACGTCCCGTGCGGTCTATCACCAGTGGGCCCCGTGGATACGAGGGTGAAGGCTTTCCCGTTGTGCGCGCCTTCGGTGGGGTGCCGTCCGCCGAGTTGGACCCATTCATCCATATGGACCAAATGGGTGAGGTGGACTATGAACCGGGCGAGCCGCGCGGAACGGATTGGCATCCTCATCGCGGATTCGAAACCGTTACCTACATGATCGATGGCAGGTTCGCTCACCAGGACTCTCACGGCGGAGGCGGGCTCATTCACGACGGGGCAACCCAGTGGATGACCGCGGGGTCAGGAATCTTGCATATCGAAACTCCCCCAGCCGAATTGGTGGAGAGTGGCGGAATCTTCCACGGCATTCAGCTCTGGGTCAACCTGCCGGCTCGCGACAAGTTTCTGACTCCGGCTTACCAGGCCATTGAGGGGGCGCAAACCACGTTGGTGAGCTCGCCCGATGGCGGCGCGCTGGTGCGGATCATTGCCGGAGACATCGGGCCGCATCATGGTCCGGGCAGTACGCATACGCCGATAACCCTGGCGCATGCGACGATCCAGCCTGGTGCGCAGCTGAGCGTGCCCTGGAACCGGGAGTTCAACGCGCTCGTCTACGTTCTGTCTGGACGTGGTTCAGTGGGCGCGTTGGGGCATCCGATTGAGCAGGGGCAACTCGCGGTGCTGGGTCCCGGCGACCGGATCACGGTGCAGGCCAACGCAGGTCAGGATGGTAACCGCCCGGCATTGGAAGTGCTCTTGCTCGGCGGCCGCCCCATCCGTGAGCGTGTGGTGGCCTATGGGCCGTTCGTGATGAACACCAAGGCCGAGTTGATTCAGGCGGTTGAGGACTACCAGGCGGGCAAGTTCGGCGCCATTCCCCCGAATGCGCTGATGCCGCACGTCGCGCGCTAACCGCGAGGCGCCTATCGCCGGAATGCCCGGCGGTAGGCGCTGGGCGTTGTCGCGGTGACCTTGCGCAGATGCGTCCGCATGGCCGTGACGCTGCCAAACCCACAGTGTGCGGCAATGGATTCCATGGTCATATCGGTGTTCTCCAGCAATTCACGGGCGCGGGTGGCGCGCTGTACGTCGAGCCACCGTTTGGGCGTGGTACCGACTTCCTCCCCGAAGCGCCGGTTGAACGTGCGCAGGCTCAGATGCGCGTGTCTCGCGAGTGCTGACACATCATCGATATCGGCGAGACGCTCGGAGGCCCAGCTCAGGGTCGGGCCGAGGCCGCTGGAGTCATGAGAGGTCTTGGTGGGCGGGATGAACTGGGCCTGTCCGCCATCACGATGTGGTGCCATCACGTTCCACCGGGCCATCTCCGACGCCGCGGCGGCCCCCAGTTCACGTCGCACCACATGCAGACACAGGTCCATACCCGCCGAGAGCCCTGCCGAGGTGAGGATGTCCCCATCGTCCACGTACAGCGCATCGGGCCGCAGATCCACCCGCGGATAGAGCGTGCGCATGTCATCGCAGTACTCCCAATGTGTGGTGGCGGGGCGCCCATCCAGCAGGCCGGCGGCCGCGAGAACGAAGGCGCCCAGGCAGATGCTGAAAATCACGGCGCCGCGTTGGTGTGCGTTCGCCAGAGCGTTCAGCACATCATCGGGTGGCGGATAGTCGTGCGGAGCCCGAGCAGGGACGACAACGATATCGGCGGTCTGCAGCGCGTCGATGCCATGTTCCACATCGAGAGTGAAACCGTCTGGTGTCCAGACACTTCCGGGTCGATAGCCACAGGTCACCAGATCGAAACCATCCGGCTGGCCGGATCGCCCGGGGCCCCTGCGGAACATCTGCACGGCGCATGCCAAGTCGTAGGTGATGACGCCATCGAGCGCGAGTGCCGCCACCGTCTTGGTGCCCATGGCTCACTATGGCATAAATCCGAGTGCCTATGGCATTCATGCCACTGTTCGTTGTGGGCGCACGGGCCTTGACTGAGGAGATGACGAGCGAATTCGACTGGCACTGGGCGACGCGGACCGGCGGCGAGGTCTCGACGGCCCAGCGCCGGGCATTGTTGGGACGCTTGTTTCGTGCGTTGCCCGCAATGGTCAGCGATGCCGTCAAAACCCGGATGGGCCGGCGCGGGCAGGGGCGCGTCGAATTCGGATCGATCGCGGTCCCCGATAGCGCGCTCGCACGTGCCGCCGAGCAGGAGGCACGTGACTCGGTGACACCGCACGTACTCGAACACTCATACCGCACCTACTTTTTCGGGAAGGCACTGGCCGCATTCGACGGCGCGCAGGTCGATGACGAGCTCGTGTACATCGCGAGCCTGTTGCACGATCTACAACTCGAGCATCCGACTCCCGGACGGTGCTTCGCCGTCGTCGGCGGGCAGCGCGCCGCACAGTTCGTCAGGGATCGAGGTGCCGCCGAGGACCGCGCGCAGGCGGTGGGCGCCGCCATCGCGGCACATATCACCCTTGGCGCCAGTGAAAACCTCTCAGATCCGGGCGGATTCGTGTCGGCCGGCGCGGGAACCGATGTCTTCGGCCTACGGCTGTCGGAACTCGACGCCGCCTGGGTGGACGAGCTGCTGAGTCGGCATCCTCGGCTGGAATTCAAACGGCACATGCTCAAGGCCTGGGCGGCCGAGGGCGCCGCGGTACCGAACGGTCGCGCTGCGTGGCTGACGCGCTATGCGGCGTTCCCGCTGCTGGTCAAGGCCGCTCCCTTTGACCAGTAGGGCTATCGCTGCAGCAATCGGCGCAACAGATGCAGCGCGACAGTGGTGGAACGCTCACGAATCTGGTTGCGGTTTCCCGGGATAACGACCCGGAGGTCGGCCTTCTCCCCCGCCGCGGTTTTCACACAGAAGCACACCGTGCCCACCGGCTTCTCCGGCGTTCCACCGCCGGGGCCGGCCACACCCGTCGTCGACATCGCGATATCGGCACCCAGCGCCTTCAATGCGCCGTCCGCCATGGCCTCGGCGACCTGCGGAGACACCGCGCCGTGCTCCGCGAGTAGCCGCGGATCCACATGCAGCTGGCCAATTTTGACATCGTTCGCGTAGCTGATCACCCCACCCAGGAAGTATTCCGAAGAGCCCGGCACATCGGCGATCCGTGCCCCCAGCAGCCCTGCCGTGCACGACTCCGCCACGGCCAGGCGCCTCCCGCGGAGCAGTCTCGCCACCAGTTGGTCGACCGTTGAACCGTCGGAGGAGAACAGCGCCGCACCATGCCGGGCCTGGATGAATTCGTAGAGGCGAGTCCACAGATGCTGGGCGGAGGCCTCGAATCGGACGACCACCTCAACCTCGCTGCGTCGCAGGCAGGTCGTGATCTCCAGTGCGGCAAGGTCTCCTAACGCACTTTCGGCGAGACGCAGCGTCTCGGCGATATCGGGCTCGGTGATTCCGTACAGACGCAGCGTGGTCTGCTCAATGGCCGTGACATCGTCGCCGAGGAGCGCCCGGAAGGGCCCGGCCTCGACGGCCGACGGCCACATTCGCTGGAGCTCATGAGGAGGTCCAGGCAGCACCACGATGAGAACGGCACCTGTGCTCATGATCGCTCCCGGCGCAGTGCCCACCGGATCAAGTACCTCACCCCGCGCTGGCACGAGTGCCTGTTTGGCGATGCCGACGCGCAGCGCCTCCCAGTCCACATTCTCCCAGCGGTTCGCCATCGGACGCAGCCGATTCATGATGGCTTCTTCCAGATTGGCGTCGAAAACAAGTGTGGTATCAACAAATTCAGCCACAGTCGGTAGCGTCATATCGTCGGCTGTGGGCCCCAGGCCGCCGGATGTGACGATGAGATCCACACCTTGATCGGCAAGAAACTGCAGTTGTGCCGTCAGATCCTCTTTGCGGTCTCCACACACACAAATATGTGCGACATCGACGCCCACTTCCCGGAGATGTTCGGAAAGCCACGGGCCATTCGCATCGGCCACCCGCCCGGTGAGGACCTCCGTACCCGTGACGACGATTCCCGCTCGCAACATGTCAGCAGCCTAGGCCGGTAGGTTCGGTGTTATGGATAAGGGCGCCATCATCGAATACATCGTCACGACCTTCCCAGACCTTCAGCATGAAGTTGTGCAGGACAACTGGTTCTTCTTCCGTGGCTCCGAACGCCAGATGCCCGTCATCACCGTGATGTCGAACGAGGCGTTCGACACGTACTCCGATCTGGGCCGGCCATCGGTGTACCGGCTCAACATCGGGGTCAGCGGTGACACCTTCGCCAAGGTCGTCGCGGGCCGCGGTGGCGAATCGTCCGATACCGACTACACCGCGTTCGACCGAGTTCTTCCCCACCCCGAATACGGCGGTGCCAAATGGGTATGCGTGGTCAACCCGGGTGAAGACACCTTCGGTGAGGTGCTGCGTCCGCTGCTGACCGAGGCGTATACGCGCAGCCGGAGCGATTAGCCTTCGCTGACGTAGGCCCACAGATGGCGGGTGACCGCGGCCTCGCTAAGGGTGGGGAGAGTGGGCCCCTCGTTCTGAAAGCCGCGCGCGGAGAGGGCGTCGATCAGGGGCTGGTCATCGGCGCGCACCGCAACCACGATCCGCCTGGTGGAGGACGGGGTGTGCGTCAAGCGCCCGGCCATATCTGCGACAGTCGGGGTGAGCATGTCCTCGGCAGCACCAGGATGCGGCCTACTGATGAGCTCGGTGGTGGAGCTGCCCGGATCGACGGAAATCTCGACGTATCCCACAGTCTTACCCGAAAGATCTACTGCAACACGGCTATTCGGAGCGGATATCGCGCGCCGACCCCAGTTGCGCAGTTCGTAATGCCCGCGTGCCATGAGGTCGCTCCAGGAACTCCTGGTCCGGCATTCGGCCGCCACGGTGGTCCCGTTGTCCGGGAGCGTGTCTCGCGTGTGCTGTAGTGCGGCCAGGTTCTCTGGGGTATTGCCCTGAAACCAAATCTGATGATCGGTGGGCTTGCCGTCGTAGGTGCGCAGCAGGCGGCATGTCTGCAGCTTCGACCAGCCCACTGCCTGGGCCAGGCGCTGTACCGGAACATTCTGGACCGCCAGCGGTGCCACCGCGTGCGGAACATTGGGATTGGCCTCGAACCCGGCGATGATCAGCGATGCCTGCGCCCACATGGTGACCGTGTGTGGAACGCCGGCGGTCCATGTTGATACCTCAGTGCCGCCCGTTCGTGGGTGCCGTCCCGCCATGGCGAGATGGCCCACCACGTGTTCACGACCGCCATCGAGGTGTACGAGCAGACAAGAGACCCAACCCTGTGCCGTGTCGGAGAGTGCCTGCTTCCAGGTATGAATCCACATGTATGGCGAGTGCGCGGCCAACCACGTCATATCCGTGTGGCCGAACGCCGGTGCCAGCCGCTTCTCGTAGCGCAGGTTGGTTTCCCGCCACGATGCACCATCGGAGAGCCGCGGCGTGCGCAGCATGACCGTCATACCGTCGATTTCGACCGGTCCCCGGCATGACGGGGTTGGTCCATCGCTTGCACGCACCTCGGCAGGGTAGCGCACCACGGCGGAGGCGAATGGCGATTAATAGGCCACTGCGAGAAGGCGATTGCTGTGTACAGGGTGTCTATTTTGGATGCGGACTCGCCAGCAGAGTCCACATCCGCAGGGTGGCACCGTCGCCGCCCTGGGTCGGCGGGGCGTCACCCTCGTCGATGAAACCAAGCGTGGCGAGCCGGTCCGCAAGGGTGCTGTCAACAGCCCTGACCGCGATGACTGTCCGGCGCGACCGGTCAGAGCGAGCTGTCAGGTGGCTGGCGAGTGCAGACAACGCCGAAACGCGGGCGTCGTCTGATATCCGCGACTCGAATCGTGGCACCAATTCCGTTGTCGACGTGCCAACGTCGGAATGGACGTCGATTGATCCACCAGGTCGCTCGGCCACCGTCACCCGGTATCGGCCATGACCGGTATATGCGACTTGCACCACTTCCCCACCGGCGGAGGGTATTTCAAATGCAGGCTCGAGCGGCGTCCTTCGCAACGCGGTGCCGATCAGTTGACGGGCCCGAATCGCCGCGAATCGCGCCCACGCCGCCAGGTACTCGACATCCGGCCAGCGGTCCCCCGCGGGCGTGAAACGTGCTCTCGTGATGGGAATTTCCGAGAGTTGGTGCTTGACCCAATCTCGGTACTCGGCCGTGTTGGCGAGAATCCACACGTGATGGTCCGATACTTGCCCGTCGTATGGGCGCAGAGCTCGGCGGATCTGTAGCTGGTTCCAGCCCATGGACTGCGAGAACCTGTTTGCGCGCATATTCGATACGGCGGTCGGCGCCAGCGCGTGTGGGACGGCGGGGTTTCCCTCGAAAGCGGACAGCACCGTGGTCAGCTGCGCCCACCTGCTCACGGCCGGAGGAACGTCGACGGCCCAGGTGGAGATCTCGGCGCCGCCGGTTCGTGGATCTATTCCGGTCATCGAAAAGTGGCCGACGACCCTTTCGGCGCCCTCATCAATCCTTACCAGCAGATATGAGACTCCTCCGGCGCGCGCATCCGCAAGAGCCGAGCGCCAGGTGTCCACCCAGATCACCGGTGAATGTGCGCTCTCCCAGTCCATGTCATCACGGGTGAAAGCCGGTGAGAGCCGTTCGGTGAAGGCCAACGCTGTCTTGCGCCAGGACGGACCGTCCGCGAGCCGTGGAGGCCGCAGCACCACCGTCACCCCGTCGATCATGACGGGACCCCGGTCCACTGACGACCGGGTTTGGGATTTGCTAGCCACTGAGCAAGGCTACAGGAGAGGAATTCGCTCCGCGATGGTCCTCAGGGGGCGGGCACCAGGACGAGCGGAACCCGCTTGGCGCCAATGAGGCGATGTGACACCGACTGCCCGAGCAGTGCGTCCCATGCAGACGCCGGTCCTCCCCGTGGGCTGCCCAGGATGATCATCAGCGCCGCATACTGGTGCGCCACGGCGAGAATCGCGGTGGTTGCGGGCCCATGGGCGCGATGGTACTTCCACGCCACTTCCTGGCCGGAGAGCTCTTCCAGCGCCTCCGCCTCGGCGGCGGCAACAGCGGTGCCCGCCTGAGCTTCCCAACTATCCGTATCGGGATCCGGTGGTTCGTCGTCCATATCCAGGATGTGCACGACGTGTACGCACGCGCCCAGGCGCCGCGCCAGATCAATCCCGAAATGCAGCGCGGCAGTGCTCGGCGGGTATCTGTCCCATCCGACCACCAGATGCACATCGGGCTCATCGGTCATAGTGACATCCTCACGCCAGCGACCACGCCAGCGCTAGTCCTGCGGCGCAGGCGCCGACGGCGCCCAGCAGCGTGCCGAACGTGTTGCACAGGGCAAGGGACCATTCACGCCGCTCGATGAGTCGCACCGATTCGACGCTGGCGGTGCTGAAGGTTGTATAGCCACCGCAGAACCCGGTTCCCAGGACCGTCAGTAGTGCCGACGGCGAGTGGTGGAAGATCACCGCTCCCGCCAGTACACCGATGACGGCGGACCCGGTGAGATTGATGAGCAGCGTCGCCCAGGGGAAGAGGTGGTTCCGTCGATGTTTGACGGCGGAATCGACGACGAATCGCAACACCGCGCCCAGGGCCCCGGCGAGCATCACGGCAACGACCGTCATGCCGACCCTCCCGGGTAGCGTGCGAGGGCCTGTGCGGCAGCGGCTATCCCGGCTATCGCGGCGGCCAAACCCGCGGCCACACTGACCAACGCGTACCCGATCGCGATACCCGAAAACCCGTTGCGGGCGAGTGTGCTGATCTCCAGCGCGAGTGCGCTGTAGGTGGTGAAGGCGCCGCAGACACCCGTTCCAAGAAACAACCGGGCGCGCTGACGCCAACCGCCGTCGGGGCCCAGCAGCGTGAGGGTTTCCAGGAGCGCGCCGAGGACGAATGCTCCGGTCAGATTGACCGCGAATGTTCCCCAGGGCCACGACGCGCCGGAGGCCGGCCACATCTGCTCGAACCAGTAGCGCAGCCCGGTTCCGCACATGCCGCCGAGAAACACCCACAGCAGTGCGTATGGCCGCAGATGTAGGGGGCGCGGGAATTCCTCGCGTTGTCCACCTGTCACATTCGGTCCCATCGTGTTACGACTCATCAACACAGGAACTATCAGCCGTCAGTGGCGGTTCGGGACAAGCCCCGGCGAGATCCATCGCGCGTGACGAATATAGCGCGCGGACCGTCAGTAGACGTCGCGGACGTAACGTTTCTCGGCGACGAGCCCCTTACGGAACTCGAGGGCCTCCTCGCCCGACAGCCGTCCGTGCTTCTGAGCGATCGTGAGGAGCGCACCGTCGACGTCTTTGGCCATGCGGCTGGCATCACCGCACACGTAGAGGTGCGCGCCCTCGGCGAGCCACCGCCACATCTGTGCCCCCTGCTCCATCATGCGGTGCTGGACGTAGATGCGTTTCTGCTGGTCGCGCGAGAATGCGAGATCGAGTCGACGCAACGAGCCATCGCGCAGGAAGCCGTCCAACTCCTCGCGATAGTAGAAATGCTGGGTGCGGTGCTGGTCGCCAAAGAACAGCCAATTAGGCCCGGTGTGTCCGAGCGCTCGACGTTCCTGGAGGAACCCGCGGAAGGGGGCGATACCGGTGCCGGGGCCGATCATGATCATCGGCGTATCCGAGGTACCGGGCGGGCGAAAGTGCGGTGATCGCTGCAGGAAGATCGGGACGGGAAGGGTCTGCGCGCGGTCGGCGAGGAAGGTCGATCCCACACCGCCGCGGGCCGAGCCATCCGGTCCGCGATACCGGACGATCGAAACCGTCAACGCGACGGACTTGGGGCTGACCAGGGGGCTTGACGAGATTGAGTACTGGCGCGGGGTGAGTCTGATGAGCACCTGCTGCCACTCATCGATATCGGCGCGGATGGGAAATTCGTGAAGCACGTCGAGGGCATTGCGGCCCTGCAGCCACAGCTCACGCGCCGCGGTGTCGGGGCCGCGTAACAACTTGACGGCGGGTTTGTCGCCTCGTCGGTCGGCCACGAAGCGCAGCAGATCGTCGGTGACGCGGCATATGTCGTAATGACTGGCGAGCGCGGTGGCCAATGGGAGTTCACCCCCATCGATCATGATGGGCATCTCTGCGTCGAAACCGGTTGCAGCGAGCCAGCGTTGGACGTCTTCGTCCCGGTTTGTCGGATAGATCCCGAGTGCGTCGCCCACCGAGTAGTCGACGTCGTGGCCGGTCAGATCGAACTCGATGCGCCGCACTTCCTTGCCGGATCCTGGCGCCGACAGAACCTCGTTGTGTGACAACGCAGCCAGGATGGGTGCGTTGCGCGTGAACACTTCCGGCGCGGCCGTCGGCAGCCCGTCGCTGCGCAATCGCTTGACCGCCTCCGTGCTGGCAGCGGCGCCTCCCCCGATTGCCTCCAACAGGTCCGCGGTCCACGACGCGATCAGCGACCGGTCGGTGGCCTCGCCGTCCACCCGGCTGAGTACCGGGGTGGCGCCGAGCTCATGCAACCGGGCGTCGAGCGCCTTCGCGTGGCCGCAGAAATCCGCATACGCACGGTCACCGAACCCCAGCACCGCATAACGCATGTGATTGAGGGGTTTTATCTCCCCGGACAGCGTCGACCAGAATCGCGCGCCGTTATCGGGTGGCCCGCCCTCGCCGAAGCTGCTGGCGATGAGCACCGCCGTGCTGACCTCGCCGAGATCGGCGGGATCGCACTCGTCCATCGCGGTGATCGTCGCGGAGATCCCCGCCGTCGCCAACAGCTTGTGCACCGAGGTGGCTGCGGTCTCGGCGTTGCCGGTCTGCGACGTCCACAGAATTGCTATGTTCCCCAGCGCTTGTGCGTGCGAGTCGGGCGCGGTATCGACAATTGTCCGCCCGGTCGGGCGCAGCGCGACGGCGCTGACCTTGAACTCAGGTTGCAGCGAATCCGGGTCGACGGCGTCGTTGGTCACCGCGTTGATCGCCAGACCTGGCCCCTGCGCGTCATTCCAGTGGAAAGGGACGAAGCAGCTGCCACGCTTGGTTCTGTCGCTGATGATCGCGGGCAGCTCGGCACTGCCGCGACGCGAGACGATTTCGACGACATCACCCTCGACGATCCCCAGGGTCGCGGCGTCGTGCGGGTGAATCTCCACAAAGGGTGACGGATGCAGCCGATCGAGGGACTTGATGCGGCCAGTCTTGGTGAGGGTGTGCCAATGATGTTGTAAACGACCGGTATTCAGGATCATGGGGTATCCATCGCCTGCTAGTTCCGCGGGATCGCGGTGCGCACGGGCGTGGAACACCGCCCGGCGAGACGGGGTGGGAAACGCCAGCCGCGGCATGGTGCCGTTCTCGTCGACGTACAGGTCCTGGCTGATTCCGTCATTCAGGTAGCGAATCGGATTACGGTCGCCCGCGTTCTCGGGTGGGCACGGCCATTGCACCGGCCCCTGTCGTAGCCGGGCATAGCTCACACCGCGCATGTCATATCCGGTGCGTGGATTCCAGAACGCGCGGATCTCCTCGAAGATCTCCTCGCTCGAGGAGTAGTCGAACGCATCGCCGAACCCCATCGCGGTGGCGACGTCGCAGATCAAACGCCAGTCGGGTTGGGCATCACCGGGAGCGTCGGCGAGCCGGTTGGTCAGCGTCGCAGTGCGCTCCGAGTTGACCGATACGCCATCGGATTCGGCCCACAGAGCGGCGGGCAACAGTACGTCCGCGTACTCGTTGGTGGCTGTGGCCAGGAAAGCGTCCTGTGTGATCACCAGCTCGGCCCGTTGCAGACCTTCGATGACGTTCTGCCGATTAGCCACCGAGGCAACCGGATTCGTGCAGATGATCCAACACGCCTTGACGTTTCCCGCGGCCATCTGCGCGAACATATCGACCGTGCCGGCGCCGAAGTCGGTGCGTAGGGATCCGGGCGCCAGGTCCCATTGCCTTTCGACGAAGTCTCGATCGGCGGCGGATTTCACCGATCGCTGGCCCGGCAGACCCGGGCCCATGTAGCCCATTTCCCTGCCGCCCATCGCATTGGGCTGTCCGGTCAACGAAAACGGTCCGCTACCGGGGCGACAGATTGCCCCGGTAGCCAGGTGCAGATTGCAGATGGCATTGGTGTTCCAGGTGCCATGGGTGCTCTGGTTGAGGCCCATGGTCCACAAGGTCATCCATTCACGCGCCTCCCCGATCCACCGGGCGGCGGTGCGGATGTCGTCCTCGGCCAGCCCGGTGATCGCCGCCACCACCGGCGGCGCGTAGCCGGCGAGGAACTCCGGCATTCCGGCCCAGCCCTCGGTGTGTTGGGCGATGAATTCGGAGTCGATGTCACCGTTTTCGACAAGCAGATGCAACAGCCCATTGAGCAGGGCCAGGTCGGTTCCCGGACTGATCTGCAGGAACAGATCGGCGCGTTCGGCAGTGGCGGTGCGACGCGGGTCGACCACGATCAACCGTGCTCCGCTGCCGAGTCGGTCGGCCATGCGCAGGAACAGAATCGGATGGCAGTCGGCCATGTTCGCGCCGATGACGAGGAACAGGTCGCTCTGCTCTATGTCGGAGTACGACCCGGGGGGCCCATCAGCTCCCAATGATTGTGTGTATCCGGTGCCGGCACTTGCCATGCAGAGACGAGAGTTCGATTCGATCTGTGTGGTGCGGATGTAGCCCTTCGCGAGCTTGTTGGCGAGGTACTGCGCCTCCAGGCTCATCTGACCGGATACGTACAGCGCGATCGCATCGGGTCCGTGGGTGTCGAGGATGTGGCGTAACCGCCGGCCCACCTCGGCGGTTGTCGCCGCCAGCGGCGCGGGAACAGGCTGCTGTCCTTGGCCGGGGCGGACATATGCCGTTGTCATGCGTCCGTCGGCGGCCATCAGCTGGGCGTGGGTGGCGCCTTTGGTGCACAGGCGGCCGTGGTTGCTCGGGTGCAGGGCATCGCCCTCCACGGTGGCGATGGTGACCGGACCTGCCGAACTCGTGTCGGCGCGCACGACGACACCGCAGCCGACACCGCAATACGAGCAGGCGGCGCGGCGCGCGGTGGGCTGCGCGCTCAGTTCGATCACCCTGTCATGGTGAGGCACGCAGATTCCCGAATTCTTCCGCCGAGGTTATGCGGCTGTCACGGCGTCCTCACCGCAAAGACCTATCGTGCGTGAGGTGGCGGGCTCATCTGCGGCGTGTCGATAGAGCACCGACGAACCGGGTGTTCCACTAGCATCGGCAGCGGGTCGACGCTCGTTTCCTCAGTACCAACACTCGAAGGAGCTAGACATGGTGTTGAACATCATTTGGATGATCATTCTTGGCCTGATCGTTGGCTGGATCGCCCGATTGATCGTGCCCGGCAAGGAGAACTTCGGCTGGATCGTGACAGCGTTGCTGGGCATCGTCGGCGGGTACGTCGGCGGCACGCTGGGCAGTCTGGTGTTCGCCCCACACAAGTTCACGGTGACCCCGCCGATCAATCACGCTTTCCTGGGTGCCTTAGTGGGCGCGGTGATCCTGCTGGTCGTTTACAAGTTCATCGCGGGAAAAACTAAGAGCTAGTCAGCGCGGCCGGGACTCCGCCGACCGGGCATGGAAATGCCGACAGCGCATTGGCCGCATTGCCCACGCTGAACGCGTGGGCAATGCGGATCCGATCCTCACCGATAAATGGCTCCACGGCGTCGGCCACTTCGTACGGTCCGAGGCACCAGCGGAGTTCTGCGATGTGCTCGAATCTTGGCGGGCAGAACTGGTCGAGAGCTAGACCGGGACCCCAGGCGCCGGCGGCGCCGCAGGAGGTGCTGGGGGCGCGGGCTGCCCCGGAGCGGCAGGCTCCGGAGCCGGTGCGCCAGGTGCCGCGGGAGCCGGTGGCGGCGGCTGGTTGGGATCGGCCGGCGGTGGCGGCTGGTTGGGATCCGCGGGCGGAGGTGCCGGCTGGTTCGGATCGGCGGGCTGCCCGGCCGGAGGCGTGGCAGGAGTGGGCGGAGTCCATGGGCGAACCGAGTCGGTCAGCGCCTTGGCCACGCCCTTGTCCACCGGGGAGGCCGCCGTGCCGAGCCAGACGATGAACCAACGATCCTTGCCCTTGCCCACGGCCGCGGCCCAGATCTGGCCGGGCTCCTTGGCGGCATCATCGAATTTGACCTCGTAGTACGAGGACGCCGCGGGCATGCCCGCGACCTCGAAGCTCTGATCCTCCTGGTTGACGCGGTTGCCCGGGTACGGCATGAAAAACTCGCCCATATCCGACGCCAGCCGGCGGGCGGCCTTCTGGTTATCGGGCTCGGCGCCCGCGAAGAGCTTGAGGTCGAGGCGACCTAGCAGGATGCTTCCGTTCGGTGCCGCCGGATTGGTCAGCAGCGCCGATCCGTAGGTGAGCCTGCGTGCATCCGACTGTGTCCAGCCTTGGGGCACAACGTAAGTGAAGCCACCTTGGTCATTGTTGACGCGTCCCCCATCTGCCGGCGCACCTGGTGCGGGCGGCGTCGCAGGCGCCGGCGTACCGGGTGGAGGTGATGCCGGGGGTGTCGTTACCGTCGTCGGAGTCTCCGGATTGGGTGCCGGTTGACCGGGAGCCGGTGTTGCTGGCGGCGGAGGTGCGTCAGTTGTCACCAGGTGGATATCCGCCGTACGTACTGACGTCGGCGCCTGACTGGCCGGTCCGGCGACGAGCGTGATGGCTCCTGCCCCTGACAGCGAAGCGACCGCGATGGCGGCCGCCATCACTCGTGCCTGTTGCGCCCGCTTGCCCGCCGATGTTGCCCGTGGTTGCTGCATGTCCATGAACGTACCGTTTTGTCCTGGACGTGCAAGCGTAACCGGCAATCGGCGCGCCCGATTTGCCGACCGCTGCCAGTGGCGCCACTTCGCGATCATTCGATGCGGCGGCAAGGGGTTTGGCTGACCAGAGGCAAACATAGGTTTCCTTTCAAAGGCTACCGAAATCCACGTCCCCAGCTATTGCGCCGCCTGAATGACGACCTCATGGGCCTTCACGGCAAAGTATGCCGACGCCTCAGGTGCCAGCTTGAGTTCTGCCGCGGCGGCCGCGGTGATATGTGCCGTGAATATCGCGGCTCCGGCAGATGCTGTTACAGCCACGGTGTCCGCATGGGCACTCAGGGTCATCACTGACACTGCGATGACGTTGCGCGGGCTACCCCCTGGTGGGGACAAATGCACACCGACGGCACGCGGCCCAAACACTGCGATGGCGCGCTGGCCCCGCGCGGGACTCCCGGTGCCGGACCACACACCATGGAGGACAAGGTCGCCGACGCACAGCGCGCCGTCCTCGCCCACGGTGCCGTCGAGGAGGTTCACTCCCGCGAATCGGGCGCCAAACTGGCTGGTCGGCCGGGCCAAGACGGTGGTGGTTTCCCCCAGCTCGGCGATTCGTCCGGAGTCCAGCACCATCACACGGTCGGCGATGGCGACCGCATCCATGATGTCGTGGGTCACGATCAGCGCGCTCTGGCCGTCGCGGCCCAGCACCCGCCCGAGCAGTGCCCGGATGGCCGGGGCACTCTCGGCGTCAAGACCGGACAGAGGCTCGTCGAGCAGCACCAGCTCGGGTTCGGTGGCCAGTGCGCGTGCGATGGCCACCCGCTGTGCCTGCCCCCCGGACAGTTCACCGGGTCGGCGTTCTGCGAGATCGCGCGCGCCGACCGAATCCAGCCAGTGATCACGCGTGCCGGGCACCGCGTCACGGTGACGTCCGCGCATCCCGAACTCGACGTTGCGTGCGACTGTCAGGTGCGGGAACAACAACGCTTCCTGCAGCAGAAGCGCGGTCCGGCGGCGGTGCGTAGGGACGAAAGTCGCAGTGGCACAGTTCGTCAGCACGTGGTCGCCGAGCCGTATCTCACCGGAGTCGGGTCGCAGCAGTCCGGCGATGAGCCCGAGCAACGTGGACTTGCCCGCCCCATTGGGGCCGACGATCGCCACCGTCTCTCCGGGCGCAACGGTGAATGTGGCCCGGACTCCACGTCCGGAATGACCTGCGTCGAATCGGAGTTCACTCATCGCCGCCACCAGTCCGGGCGCCAGGTCCGTGCGCCGACGACGGCCAGGACAACCGCTGCCACCGCCACCAACAGCAGTGAAAGCGCCACAGCCGATTGCGCATCGGATTCGCGTTGCAGATAGATCTCCAGCGGCAGAGTGCGCGTGACGCCCTGCCGTGAACCCGCGAACGTCAAGGTGGCACCGAATTCACCCAGCGAGCGCGCGAAGGCCAACACCGTGCCCGACATCAGCGCCGGCATCACCAGTGGCAGCGATACGCGACACAGCACAGTGGTCGGCGGTGCCCCCAAGCTGGCCGCCACGTGGTCATAGCGCTCCCCCGTCGTGACCAGCGCACCCTCGAGGCTGATGACGAGAAACGGCAACGATACGAAGGTCTGCGCCAGCACCACGGCGGAGGTCGAAAAAGCTATCCGGATTCCGGCGGTGTCCAGGTAGTGCCCGAGCAGCCCCAGCTTGCCGAAGGCATACAGCAGCGCGATACCGCCGACGACCGGTGGCAGCACCAGGGGCAGCAGAATCAACGGGCGCAGCAGCCGGGTCAGCCAACCCGGCCCGCGGGCCAACACAATGGCCAGCGGCACCCCCAGCAGCAGGCATAGCGCTGTGGTTGCGAGGCATGTCCGGAGGCTCAGCGCCAGCGCCGCCCGCGAGGCGGGGCTCGTAACCAGCGCCGGGAACTGCGCCCAGTCGGCCTTCACCACGAGTGCCAGCAACGGCAGCACGATGAGCACCGCTCCGATGGCCGCCGGCAGATAGACCCACCGCGGCAGACCGGGCGCCGACGTCACGGCGCGGAGAACCCCGCCGCCGCCAGAGTCTTGTGTCCAACGTCCCCGGTGACGGTTTCGATGAACTGGTTCGCGCGCTCCGGATTGCGCGAATTCGCCGTCACCGCAATGGGATAGGTGTTGACGATGGACCGTGCTTCGGGAAACCCGACGGCGGTGACCTTGTCGCCGGCGGCCTTGGCGTCGGTGACATACACCAGACCGGCGTCGGCTTGTCCCGCGATCACCTTGTTGAGCACGTCGGTCACTGAGGACTCTTCGCTGACCGGATTCACGTGTACTCCAGTCTCCTTGGAGGCAGTAGCGGCGGCCGCGCCGCACGGTACCTGCGGTGCGCACACCACCACGTCGAGACCCGGACGGGCCAGGTCGGCGAAGGTGGCGATGCCCTTCGGATTGCCCGGGGCGGCGACGATCGTGAGCGTGTTGGCGGCGAAGTCGACGGGATTGATGACCGTGTGCGCTTTCCACGCCTTATCCATGTTGGCCGAGTCCGCGGTGGCGAGCACATCGGCCTGGGCGCCCTGGGTGAGCTGCGTGACCAGGTCGGAGGAGCCGGCGAAGGTGAACTCGACCGTGGTTCCGGCGTGGGTGGACTCGAACGACTTCCCGATCTCGGTGAACGCCTTGCGCAGCGATGCGGCGGCCAGCACGTGCAACCGGACAGAGGCGGCCTCCGGGCCTTTTGACGAGCCCGTTGCGTTGTCAGTGGGTGCCGATCGCGATCCGCAACCGGACATGGTCAGCGAACCCGTGAAAAGAACCGCGACGAGAAGTTTCCATGCTCTGCTGGTCACCACCACGACCCTAGCGGTCGCTGGGCCGATATGCGGTGGTCGAGGGTATTGCTACCGTCCAGTAATATTGGGCGTCAAACCCGTGCGACCCGGCCGCCAAATCCGGGGTATGAGGTCCGGGTTGTGTCACGATCAAGCTGATCAGGCCTGGCTTCAGGTGCGGATTGGTAAGGCTTTCAGGAAGGTAGGGAAGGTACCGCCATGGACGTACTGGTAACCGGAGCGGTTAACGAGGTCGGCCGGGTGGTGGCTGCGGAGTTCCGCAACGCCGGCCATCGGGTCGTCATCACCGGCCCCAACGCGGACGAGCTGGAGATCGCCGCCAAGGAACTCGAGGTCGACGCCATCGTGTGCGACAACTCCGACCCCGACAGCCTCGAGGAGAACCTCGAGCTGTTCCCCCAGCACCTCGACGCCATTGTCAACATCCCCAACCCGGTCTGGAGCGAGCCCGGCCCGCATCTGGGCACCCTCACCGACACCGGAGAGGCCTGGCTGTCGCGGTACGAGTCCAGCGTCCTGACCGCCGTGCTGACGGTACAGGCCATCGGAGACCACCTGCGTTCCGGTGCGGCCATCGTCAACCTGTGCACATTGGGCACTCGCGACCGATCGGGCGCAACCACTGCCGCCAAGGCCGCACTATCGGCGTGGACCGCCGAGCAGGCCGAGCGAATGGGCACCCGCGGGATCACCATCAACACCATCGCGCCCGGGCAGTCTGCCGAGGCCAACTACGACGGCCTCGACAGGGCCGAGGATGCACAGGATCTGGTCGGTGCCGAGATCGCCCGGCTGGCCTTGTTCCTCACCAGCCCCCAGGCACGTCACATCACCGGTCAGACCCTGCACGTCAGCCGCGGCGTTCCGGCCGGCGTCAGCTAATTTGTAGCTAGAGTGCACTCCAGCTCCAAATCTTCGAATTGCCTTGCGGGGCAAGACAGTAATACCGCATCGGCGGATCGCGCGTAGGCTGGCCGAGTGACCATTCGGCTCGGATATCAGATCCCCAATTTCTCCTACGGCACCGGCGTGGCCGAACTCTTCCCCACCGTCGTCAACCAGGCGCGCGAAGCGGAGGCGTCAGGTTTCGACACCGTCTTCCTGATGGATCACTTCTATCAGCTGCCCATGATCGGCACCCCTGATCAGCCCATGCTGGAGGCCTATACGGCCCTGGGGGCACTGGCGAGTGCCACTAGCACCATTCAGCTGTCCACGCTGGTCACCGGCAATACCTACCGAAACCCGACCCTGCTCGCCAAGGCCGTCACCACGCTCGATGTGGTCAGCGGTGGACGCGCGATCCTGGGTATCGGCGCGGGATGGTTCGAGCTGGAACACCAGCAGCTCGGGTTCGATTTCGGTACGTTCACCGACCGCTTCGAGCGGTTAAGCGAAGCGCTCGAGATCATTCCGCCCATGCTCCGCGGTGAACGCCCCACCTTCGAAGGCAAGTACTACCGCGCCGAGACAGCGCTGAACGAACCGCGGATCCGTCCGCACATACCGATCATGATCGGCGGCAGCGGCGAGAAGAAAACGTTCGGTCTGGCGGTTAAGTACGCCGATCACCTGAATCTGCTCAGCGCGCTGGACGAGATCCCACACAAGTTGTCGGTACTGAGGCAGCGCTGCGAGGAGGCGGGTCGCGACCCGGCCACGCTGGAGACCTCGGCCTTCTTCTCGGTCTTCATCGACGACGATTCGGCTACCGCCTGGAAACTGGCTGCCGAACAGTTGCGCAAGAACGGCCTTGACCTGGAGACCCTGCCCGAGGATGTCCGGGCACAGGTGCTCGGACGCACTTTGGTGGGTAGCCCGGAGGAAATCGCCGAGCAGGTGCAAACCCGGGTGCTCGATCAGGGAATCGACTCCGTCACCCTCAACGCCACCGCCAACGGGCACGTCCCTGGTGTGGTGGAGCTGATCGGCAACACTCTTCGCCCGTTGTTCAAGGACTAGTCGGACGGATTCGGTCTCTATCGCGCGATCCTTCGGCAGGATGTGGGATATGGACGCGCCGTTCAGCTTGAAACCCGCTGCTTGCGCGGTGACGGCCCTCCTTCCCGGGGTATCGGACGACGCGCTGGACAACTCGACTCCCTGTACCGAGCTCACGGTCCGTGCGCTGCTGAATCACCTGCTGGGTCTGTCGATGGCCTTCCGATACGTCGTCCAGCCCGAGGAAGCCGCGGCGCTCGGGATGGACCTCTCCGGCCCGTCGTTCTCCGAGGACCTTGATCCGCAGTGGCGGACCTTGTTACCGCAACGTCTCGCCGACCTCGTCGAGACCTGGGCGCAGCCCCGGTCCTGGGACGGAGAGTCGACCATCGCGGGAACCGTCATGCCCAATGACCAGGTGGCAATGGTGGCCCTCGATGAACTGGTACTGCACGGCTGGGATTTGGCGGCGGCGACCGGGCAGCCGTTCGACCTGCCCCTGGGCACCGATCCGGCCCTGTACGGGTTCATCAGTGCGCTCGCTTCCGACACCGGAATTCCCGGTTTGTTCGGTCCGCAGCGGCCCATTTCCCCGGGTGCCCCACAGTTCGATCACATGCTCGCCATGTCGGGACGTGATCCAGCCTGGCGACCACAGGACGTGTGAGATATTTCGCTAAACTAACTGACGCGACGTGAGGGGAAATCCCGACTACGGTTGGGGTGTTGCACCAAGTGTCAGACAAGGTGAATAACCCCAGTTGAGACACCATTCGATGAGGAGTGATCGATGAGCACGACACCAGACGCCGCCAGCTCTGCGGCGCCTGTCGAGGCCAATCCGAAGCCCAAGATCAAGGACGCGCTGACACCGAAACACCGGGTCGTCATCATCGGGTCGGGGTTCGGCGGCCTGACCGCCGCGAAGACGCTCAAGCGCGCCAACGTCGATGTCACGCTGATCGCGCGCACCACTCATCACCTGTTCCAGCCGCTGCTGTACCAAGTGGCCACCGGGATCATCTCCGAAGGCGAGATCGCTCCCCCGACGCGGCAGATCTTGAAGGACCAGGACAACGCCCAGGTCGTTCTCGGCGATGTGACGAGCATCGACCTGGAGAATCAGGTGGTCCACTCCTCGCTACTGGGTCACGACTACTCCACGCCCTACGACAGCCTGATCGTCGCCGCGGGCGCGGGCCAGTCGTACTTCGGAAATGACCACTTCGCCGAGTGGGCCCCGGGCATGAAGTCCATTGACGACGCTCTCGAGCTGCGCGGTCGCATCCTGGGCGCCTTCGAACAGGCCGAGCGCTCCAGCGATCCCGTCCGGCGCCGCAAGCTCATGACCTTCACCGTGGTGGGTGCCGGTCCGACCGGCGTCGAAATGGCCGGGCAGATCGCCGAACTGGCCAACGAGACCCTCAAGGGCACCTTCCGGCACATCGACCCGACCGATGCGCGGGTCATCCTGCTCGATGCCGCGACGGCGGTGCTGCCGCCCTTCGGCCCGAAGCTGGGAGACAAGGCGCGCAAGCGTTTGGAGAAGCTCGGTGTTGAGATCCAGTTGGGTGCCATGGTCACCGACGTGGACCGCAACGGCCTGACCGTCAAGCACTCCGACGGCACCGTTGAACGCATCGAGTCCTGGTGCAAGGTGTGGTCGGCAGGTGTGTCCGCGAGCCCCCTGGGCAAGAACTTGGCCGAGCAGTCGGGTGTCGAGCTGGACCGCGCCGGACGCGTGAAGGTTGGTGCCGACCTGTCGATTCCGGGTCACCCCAACGTCTTCGTGGTCGGCGACATGATGGCGGTCGACGGCGTGCCCGGAGTCGCTCAGGGCGCCATTCAGGGTGGGCGCTATGCGGCCAAGCAGATCAAGGCCGAGCTGAAGGGGAGTAGCTCCGCAGAACGCCCCCCGTTCAAGTTCTTCGACAAGGGTTCGATGGCCACCGTGTCGCGGTACAGCGCGGTGTGCAAGATCGGCCGGTTGGAGTTCAGCGGGTTCATCGCGTGGGTCATGTGGTTGGCGCTGCACCTCGTCTACCTGGTTGGGTTCAAGAACCGGCTGGTGACGCTGATCCTGTGGTCCATCGCCTTCGTGACGCGCTCGCGTGGGCAGATGGCGATCACCGAACAGCAGGCCTGGGCGCGAACACGTCTGGATCAGCTTGAGGAGCTCGTCGCGGAGAAGAACGGCGACGATGAAGAGATCGCACAGCCGGAAGAGGAAAAAGCCGCGAGTTAGTCGCGGTTAGTCGGACGGAAGACGCCGCCCCTGCCACGTGAGCAGGGTGGCGTCGCCCGCGAGGCGCAGCACGGTGGCGTCAACCGGACCGGACTGAGCGGAATCATTTGCGGGGTAGCGCAATTCGCTGATCAGTGCCAGCGGGCAGCCCAATTCGTCATCGGTCACCGATCCGGCGCCGAACTCCACGCGGTGCCGCAGCAGCGGGCGATCGTCGATATCCGCGTCGAGCTGGCCACTCCAAAATCCCGACGACTCCCCTGCTCTTCCGATCTGCACGCGCTCACGCAGTCGCAGGCTCGCGTCGACCGATCCGCGAACGGTGACGTGCGAGTGGTGGGAGGCGTTGGCCGCCACGATGGTGGGCGCGGGGTCTAGATCCAGCCTGCCTGCCACCGAACAGTCCCAGGCCATCCAGGACTGGAGCGTATCGCGGCCGGGCAGGGCCACCGCGGCCGCCACGGATCGCACCTTCAGCAGCACCCCTTCGCCGACTTCGATGCGTACCGAGATCTCGTCGCCACCAAGCGGACTCGCCGCCACTCCGACCAGATGCACGGTGTCGGCGTCGGTGAGTCGCCCCTGCAGGCTTCCCGAACAGCGCAACCGTGGGAGTCGGCCCTTTTCCGCAATGATCTCGACGTCAGTGCGCATGGTCCAGATGGTGCCGCACCCACGCCAACACTTCGGCGGCCGTCGGGTCCTCCGTCAGCGAGATCATCGCCGTTGGCCGACCGTCGCGCACCGCCGCCGCATCACGGGCCATCACGCCCAGATCGGCCCCCACCATGGGTGCAAGATCTGTCTTGTTGATGACCAGCAAGTCCGAGAAGGTAACGCCGGGACCGCCTTTGCGTGGCACCTTGTCGCCGCCGGCGACGTCGACCACGAAGATCTGCACGTCGATCAGGCCCGAGGAGAAGGTGGCTGTCAGGTTATCGCCGCCCGATTCGACGAGGATGAGGTCGAGCGGATCATTGGTGGCGATGAGATCCTCGATGGCATCCAGGTTCGCGGTGATGTCGTCGCGGATCGCGGTGTGTGGGCAGCCACCGGTCTGCACCGCAGTGATGCGCTTGTCGGGAAGCACCGCATGGCGGCGCAGGAAGTCGGCGTCCTCAGTGGTGTAGATGTCGTTGGTCAGTACCGCCACCGAGATCTCGTCACGCAGCGTACGGCACAGCGCGGCAACCAGCGCGGTCTTACCGGATCCCACCGGCCCGCCGATCCCAACGCGCAGCGGCTCCCCCGGTTGACGGACCCGACGCGGCCTATCGATGTGCTGATGGGGCTGGCCGTCGAGGAGGTGCGGTGGCATGTTGATCCAATCGTGGTTGTACGTGCAAACCTAAAACTACGAAACAAACAGCGGGCGTTCACGTGTGAGATGCTGCTCGGCGAGCACATCCAGAAGCGGGTCCGACAGGCAAGCCAGCCCGGAGCTTGCCAGTGTCGCGGTCTCCTCGCACAGGCGCGTCAGGGACAGGGTGCCGACCGCCACCTCCGCCGGGTCCAGAGCCAGCAGTCGCTGTCCTGCCGTGGCGGATCCGGTCAAGGTCGTGTACACGACGACGAGGGCGATATCGCGGCCCGACAAACCCGCTGCCAGCCCAATGATGCCGTACACCACGGCCAGATGCGGCTGCCGGCCGTGCGCACGCCAATCGATGTGCGGCCAGACGCTCCCGGCCAGGCGCTTGAGTCCCCGGCCCTGAGCGCGCGAGGCGTCTCGCGCGGCCTGCGACGGGGTACGTGCGTCCGTTTCGGCATCTGCTCGCACCGGATCCAGCTGCCCCGATGCGACGGCCGCAGCGATGGACGCCGCGACAAGGCCATGAGTCCGGATACGCCGCCGCAGATAGGCATTGAGCGTCGCACCGTCCCGCACGAGGCCCTGGGCGACGGCTTCCTCCACCCCGCCGGAATGCACATGCGAACCGGTCGGCAATCGGGAATCGGCCAGCGACAGCAGCAGAGCCGTTGTCGAAAGAGGGGTCGCAGAAGCCTCCGTCGCTCCCATCAGAACAGGAAATACCGTTGCGCCATAGGCAGTTCGGTGGCCGGCTGTTCCTGCCACACCTCGCCGTCGATACGTACGGTGAAGGTATCTGGATCGACTCGGATATCCGGCATCGCGTTGTTCAAGGGCAGGTCGGCCTTGCCGCGATGGCGGACATTGCGGGTGGGAACCAGTCTGCGCCGCAGCGCAAGCCGCGCGGCGAGGTCGTCCTCGATGGCCGTCGGTGAGACGAAATGCACGGCCAAGCCCGGTGCCACATTGGGCATGGCGCCGAACATGGGCCGCGGCAGGACAGGTTGCGGGGTGGGAATGGAGGCATTGGCGTCACCCATGGCCGCCCACGCGATGGCACCTCCCTTGATGACGAGATGCGGCCGGACCCCGAAGAACGCCGGTTCCCACAGCACCAAATCGGCCAGCTTGCCGACCTCGATGGAACCCAGCTCATGATCGATGCCGTGGGTAATCGCCGGGCAGATGGTGTATTTCGCGACATACCGGCGGACGCGGTTGTTGTCGTTGCCCTTGGCTCCGGCTGGGTCGCCTTCCAGCGCGCCGCGGCGCTTCTTCATGACGTGCGCGGTCTGCCAGGTGCGCATCACCACTTCGCCAATGCGGCCCATGGCCTGACTGTCACTGCCGATCATCGAGATGGCGCCGATATCGTGCAGTAGATCCTCGGCCGCGATCGTGGATGGGCGAATCCGGCTCTCGGCGAAGGCAAGATCCTCCGGTACGGCCGCGTTGAGATGGTGGCAGACCATGAGCATGTCGAGATGCTCGTCCAGGGTGTTGACGGTGTGCGGGCGGGTGGGGTTGGTGGAGCTGGGCATCACGTTCGGGTGACTGGCCACGGTAATGATGTCGGGAGCGTGCCCGCCGCCCGCGCCCTCGGTGTGGTAGGCGTGGATCGCGCGTCCCGCGATCGCCTCCAGAGTGCCTTCGACAAAACCTGTTTCGTTGAGGGTGTCCGAATGCAGGGCGACCTGAACATCCGCCTCATCCGCGACGCGCAGGCAGGCATCGATCACCGCGGGCGTGGTGCCCCAGTCCTCATGCAGCTTGAAACCTGCCGCCCCGCCGCGCAATTGCTCCCACATGGATTCGGGGTTGACGGTGTTGCCCTTGCCCAGCAGCAGCACGTTCACGGGCCATCTGTCGAGTGCTTGCAGCATGCGGCCCAGATGCCAGGCGCCGGGTGTCACAGTGGTGGCCTTGCTGCCCTCCGCGGGGCCGGTGCCACCACCGATCATGGTGGTGATGCCACCGCCGATGGCCTCGTCGACCAGTTGCGGACAGATGAAATGGACGTGACAGTCGATGCCGCCCGCCGTGACGATCCGGTCGTTGCCGGCGATGATCTCGGTGGACGGGCCGACGATCAGCTGGGGATGAACCCCGTCCATGATGTCCGGGTTGCCCGCCTTGCCGATGCCGACGATTCGGCCATCACGAATGCCGATGTCGGCCTTGATGATTCCCCAGTGGTCGATGATGACGGCGCCGGTGATGACGGTATCGGGCGCTCCTTCGGCACGGGTAAGGCGGCTCTGCCCCATCGACTCGCGCAGCACCTTGCCACCGCCGAAGACTGCCTCTTCACCCGCTAAACCGGGGCCGCCACATCGATCCTCGGTGATCTCGATGAGCAGGTCGGTATCGGCCAACCGGATGCGGTCACCGGTCGTCGGTCCGTACAGCTTGGCGTAGTGCTCCCGCGATAGCCGGGTCATGCGGGGTCACCGCCATCCAGCCGTCCCGGGGCGTCGAGCGTCAGTCCGTGTACTTCGCGGCGACCACGTAAGGGCACCAGCCGAACCTTCTGGGCGACACCGGGTTCAAAGCGAACCGCGGTACCCGCCGGAATGTGCAGGCGGTGTCCGTGCGCGGCCTCTCGATCGAAGTCAAGCGCCGGGTTCGATTGCGGGAAATGTACGTGACTGCCCACCTGCACGGGGCGGTCACCGGTATTGACGACGTCGAGCTCGATGACGGGCGCTCCCGCGTTGAGTTCAATATCGTCCGGTGCGAACAGGTATTCGCCAGGAATCATGTGACTCATCCGATCGGGTGGTGCACGGTAACGAGCTTGGTGCCATCGGGAAAGGTTGCCTCCACCTGGACGTCCGGGATCATCTCGGGCACGCCGTCCATCACATCGTCGCGCCCCAGCACCTCGCGGCCGCTGGCCATCAACTCCGAGACGGTGCGACCATCACGCGCACCTTCGAGGAGATGATCGGTGATGATGGCGATTGCTTCGGGATGGTTGAGGCGCAGGCCTCGGGATTGGCGTCGTCGCGCCAATTCCGCCGCATAGGAGATGAGCAGCCGTTCCTGCTCGTGCGGGGTCAATCGCATAAGGGGCGATCCTGCCATGATCCGGGCTGCCTGGCACTTTCACGGCCCGCCGGCGGTCTGTGGCGGGTTTTGCCGTGCGGCCTTGATCTTGAATGCGAGAATCCACCGGAACTGGCTGTGTGCAGGAGCGATCAGGAGGGTGCACGATGCGGTATGCGATGACGTTGGGGTGTGTGGTGTCGGCGGCGGTGCTGCTGACGGGGTGCAGTCAACCCAGCGAGGGGATAAAACCGGTGGCGGCACCGTCCACCACCGCTGCCGACATGCCGATGACCGCAGGCACGTCGGCCCCAGCATCCGTCCCGGCCACCACCAAGGCGCCTGCACCGCCGCCGCTGGTGGTCACACCGGACAAGGTCGAGACGATCCTGAGCTCGCGCGCCGAGGTCGGGAAGATTCTGGGAACGACGCTGGAGTACGAGAACAATCGATCGGCACCGCCAACGGACACGGTGAGCGGTCCACCGGACTGTGTGAACCTGGACAATCCGCGAGCCGGTCAACTGGGATCGGAGTGGACCACATACCGCTGGAACTATTACCGCGAGACCAAGGACAGCAGCTCGTACATCGTGGGTCAGGTGGCCGTCCTGTATCCCACGCGCGAGGAGGCTTCCGCGGCCTTCACTCGGTCATATCCGCTGACCATCTCCAAAACATGCGTTGACGCGGGGATTTCCATGTTGAACGACAAGTGGAAGATCAGCAGCATCACCAAGGTCACCGACACCGCGGCCACATGGGCTCAGCTTCAGATCGCAGAGGGCACGCCCTGGCACTGCTTCTTCGACTTCCGTAACAAGAACAACGTGCTCTTCGGGGCGTACCTGTGCCAGTTCGGCGATGGTGTGCCCGGGGTTACGACCATTGCCGACCGGATCGCGGCGTGGATTCCGGAATGAAGGGGATGAAGGTGACTGGCACATCGGTGTATCGGAAGGCCGTGGTCGCGGTGTGTGCGGCAATCGTCCTGACCGGGTGTTCGATCTTCGGGGGTGGTCAGAAGGATCCGGCGACTTCTGGGTCGGCCGCGCCGTCGGGTACCCCGAAGACGTCGACCACCGTCTCGGAGAACGCGATCAGTCCGGATACCGCCAACTCGCTGACTGTCCCCAAGGACGACGTCGGCGAACTCATCGGATCCACGCTGGACTACGAAGGGAAGTCTTCGGATCCACAATCGTCGACAATCGAGGGCAAGGAGTCGTGCCGGGCTCTCCTGGTGCCGTTGACGACCGATATCGGCAGCACGTGGACCACCTATCGAAACGTGTGGTACCAGGAATCCAAGGACACCTACGATCACTCGATCGGGCAGCGCGTCTTGTTATACCCAGCCAAAGATGCTGCGGCGGAAACCTATTCGAAGGAGTTCCCGGTCACGGTCCGCGAGTGTTCAGGTGAGGACATCAAGACCGACACGGCGACCTGGCGCGTAACCGTGCGTGAGGTGTCGCAAGACCGGGTGCAATGGGTGCTTGAGCAGATCGAAGATGGTCAGCCCAACGGATGGCGCTGCAACAAGGCGGCACGCATCATCGACAACGTGCTGTTCTCGGCGACCGTCTGCCAGCGCGGTAATGGCGTACCCGCGATGAAGGCGATCATGGACAGGATGGCGGCGGCCACCAAGCCCAAGTAAGCCAGCCTTCGCGAGGGGCGTGTAACACTGGGCGCGAGTAACCCGATGTAGCCATGATTTGGGTCGATGCGGGTCTGAAATCGACAGGGAGGGATTTGGATGCGTTACGTATTGACGGCCGGATGGCTTGGTCTGGCTGCGATGCTCGCGGTGAGTTGTGGCACCGACTCGGAAGGTATCAAACCGATCCCGGTCGGTGCGACCGCGACATCGGGCGCGCAGGTCGATTCGCAGGACGCGGTGTCCCCGACAAGCCCCAAGACCACCGCACCGTCCGTCACGACGTCGCTGGAACCGCCTCCGCCGGTGATTGTGACCCCGGAGAAGGCCGAAGCCACGCTGATCTCTGCCGATGACGTCGGCAAGATCGTGGGCTCGCCGCTGACCTTCGAGGTGAAGAGCTCGACTCCGGAGGATTCGCCGAGAAGCGGCAAATGTGAGGCGCTGGCCGGACCGTTCACTGACGTTCTGGGTGACGAATGGACGACGTACCGGCACGTCGTACAAAAGGAGTCAAAGGAGCGGTACGACCACATTGTGTGGCAGGCGGTGGTGCTGTTCGCCGATGCGAAGACCGCTGCAGACCAGATGAAAAAGGCATTCCCGGACTCGTTGAAGAGCTGTGTCGACACCGAGCAGCCGACCGGCGACCTCGACTGGCGGGTGGAGAGTTTCTCTGCCGAGGGGAAGACGGCGAAATGGGTCGAACAGCAGCTCAACGATGGCAAACCATCGGCTTGGAGATGCTTTTTCGAGTACCGGGCGAAGAACAATGTGGTGTTTGGTACCCGGCTGTGCCAAGCGGGCAATGGAGCGCCGGCGGTGACCGCGATCGTCGACCGCATGGCCGAATGGATCCCGGAATGATCGCGGCGAAGAAAATGACAGGGGGGTTTATGGCAAGCACGTTTGGTGGCACGACGGTGCGGACGGCGCTGTGCGCTACGGCAATCGCGGCGCTGGCGTTATCCGGGTGCTCCACCCAGAAGGAGGCCACCGGCACCTCGACGGCTGCCACCACAACCACGTCACGGTCGGTCAACGCCCCTGCGCCGGGCCCCACGCGCAGCGGGCCCGCGGCTCTGACCGGGTGGCCCGGACAGGACAAGATCAGTGAGGATGCCATGGTGGCGGCGCTATTCACCGACGAGGAGATCGCGAAGGCTCTCGATACCGAGGTCGCCAAGACCAACAAACGGGAGAAGCCCTTCACGGCCACGGAGTCCGACGACGCGAGTTGCAATGTGACGCAAGGGTTGACGGTCGAGTCCGTGGGTAAGGACTACGAGACGTTCCGCGGAACAGAGATGCTGCTCGGGGACGCCAAGAATCCGGACGCCCAGGTGTACCAGGCGATCGCGGCATATAAGGACAAGAACGCCGCACAGACGCAGTTCACGACGGCCGTCGACGCGATCAACGAATGCGACGGAACGACGTACAACTTCACCGATCCGGACGGCGAGAAGGTGCCCGTCACGGTGTCGGTTTCGTCCGCGAACGCCAAGAAGGCGAACTGGGCGCTCACCTACGGCCCGAGTAAGTACCGCTGTTTCGTGTCGTACAACGGCGTAGCCAACGTGATTGTGCAGACGCAGGTTTGCGCACGAAGCAATTCAAAGCAACTCGTGCAGAAGATGGCCGACAGGATTGTCGACAAGCTGCAGCTGAGCTGACGAGCCACCTGGATCCCAGTGGGGACTGGACCCGGGCAGGGGGACGAGGATGGCGGCCCGACCATCGGGGGGCAGGCCGACGTCTCTCGAAATGAGCTCGGGTGGGCGCGCGGGGGTCGCGACCACCCGAGTCTCACAAGTTCTGTAGGCGAACCTGCCCGCGTGCGATTGTCCGGCCCTCGTCGTCGGTGATGGTGACAAGCCACAGCTGCTGACGACGGCCTCGGTGTATCGGCGTGGATGTGGCGGTGAGCGTGCCCGATGAGATGGCGCGCAGGAAGTCGGTGTTGTTGTTGACGCCGACCACCGCGCTCTCCTCCCCCAACACGTTGGCGCGCCAGATGTACCCGGAGACGCTCGCCACGCTCTCTACCACCGAGCAATACACGCCCCCGTGCACGATCCCGTTGGGTTGCAACAGGTTTTCGGTGATCGTCAGGCTGGCGGACACTCCCTCGGGTGTCACCGAGGTGTATTCGAGCCCCACGAGCTGGTCGAAGGGCGCGGTGGGCATCTGGCTGAGGCGCTCCGGCGTGTCAGGCATTCGATGTTCATATCAGTGCGGCATCCGATAACGAAGAAGTGCCCCACCTGCCGAAGCAGGTGGGGCACTTCCTTCGAGTGGACCGGGGGTCTCTGCAGCCCTCAGGACTCCGGCGCGGTCCGGGTGTCTGGTCGCGCTGTAGCGCGTTCGACGTTTCCAAGGATAGGCAAGGCTTCCCTAAATTGCAAGGGCTTTGTGGCGAACCGGCAATCCGAGTGTCATGAAGCGGTCGAGGATCGCCTGTCCGCGCCGCATTCCATCGGTCTCACTGGACCGCGCGAGCAGCGGAACGTGAGTCGCCGCCCCCACCACGGTCGAGCCGACCAGCTGCCACATCTGTCCGATTTCCATAGCCCCGGAACTGATCTGTGACAGTCGCGTGAACAGGGGTGCGAGTGCGCGGTGGCATCGGTGTGCTGTCCACGCAGCGAGTGCTTCCTCGCCGGGGAAGACCACGACCTGTTCGCGGTCGCGGTCCGGGTCATCGGGCAACACGCGTAGCGTCGGGTCCACGACCCCCGCCCAATCGATGCAGCCCTCGGAATCGAAATAGACCCACAGGTTCCCTAGGCCCGGATCCCAGGCGCGGCCCTCCAGCACGACCAGGGCGACTAATCGGCCGACTACGGTGTGGACGAGAGCGTCCGCGAGCTGATGGACAGCGACGGCATCGCTGCCGGTCTCCTCGATGGCGCGGGCGTACATCCGCTCAAGCCGGTCGGTGTTCAAGGCGCGTGCGAGCGGCCACCATCGGCGCCGGCCGACATCGGACATGACGGCGACGCCGTAGGCCCGCGGGCATTCCGGATACAGCTCGCGAAGCCGACTGCTCGATTCGTGCAGCGGCAGTGATTGGCGGATGGACATCCCGGCGATCAGCGGATCGTCGGCGATGAGACTCCTGGTCGAAGAGCATCGGTCGATGGCCAGTGTCACAGTTGGCAGCCTCCCTTCACGTAGGCAAGATAGGTAAGCCTAACCACATGTAGGATGACATCGCCAGGTGCGGGTGTTGTGACTGCCCTCACCGAAGCTCCTGATCTCGGGCCGTGTTGACGGATTTGGCCCACATGGTGAGACGGAATCGAGCGCTGGAACAAAGACCGAGCTATGGATCGTTGGCTGTCAGAAGAAGTACGACTGGATGTAGTACGGCACTGCGTCGGAGGTAAACGTAGAATGTTCGGAATGGCACGCCTGGGCGAACTTGAACGCGCGGTGATGGACCATCTGTGGTCCTCTCCCGAGCCCCAGACTGTCCGCCAGGTCCACGAGGCACTGTCGTCGCGGCGTGACCTCGCCTATACGACCGTTATGACCGTGTTGCAACGTCTCGCGAAGAAAGATCTGGTGGTTCAGCACCGCGATGATCGCGCGCACCGCTACGCACCCGTGCATGGCCGCGACGAGCTTGTCGCGGGCCTGATGGTGGACGCGTTGGCGCAGGCCAACAACTCGGGTGCCCGCGAGGCGGCCTTGGTGCACTTCGTGGAGCGTGTTGGCCCCGATGAGGCCGATGCACTGCGCCGTGCACTGGCCGAGCTCGAAGCCAAAGATCCATCTGCTGGCGGTCGCCCCACCGAGTAAGGGACACTAGTTATGTGTCCGCCCTGGCGTTCGCGATTCTCGCGCTGCTGCTGACCGGTCCCGTACCGGCGTTGCTCGCGCGTGCGCGCTGGCCATACCGCGCTCCACGTGCCGCGATGGTTCTGTGGCAGGCCATTGCCGCGGCCGCCGTTCTTTCCGCGTTCAGTTCCGGGCTTGCGATCGCGAGCAGACTTCTCGTACCGGGGCCGGATGGCCACCCCACCGCCACGATCACCGGTGAAATCGACCGCCTCGGTTGGGGTTTGTGGCTGCTCTACGTCACGGTGTTCGCGATCACGATCCTCATCGGCATCCGGCTCATGGTGTCGGTGATCCGGGTGGGTGTACGTACCCGCCGCCGGCGCGCCCATCACCGGGCCGTCGTCGACCTGCTGGATCACAAGCGGTACTGCGAGAACTGGCGCGGGGGCTACGACATCCATCGCCGGCGTGACCACGATCTTCGGGTGCTGGAAGTCGACGAACCCTTGGCCTACTGCTTGCCGGGTGTGCGGAGCCGTGTGGTCGTCAGCGAGGGAACGCTGAGCACACTGGGACACAATGAGGTGACCGCCATCGTCGCGCACGAGCGCGCCCATCTGCGCGCGCGCCATGACCTGGTACTCGAGGCTTTCACCGCCGTCCACGACGCGTTCCCGGTCATCGTGCGCAGCAAGAACGCGCTGGACGCGGTCAAGCTGCTCGTCGAGCTGCTCGCCGATGATGCCGCGGTCAGGACGGCCGGCCCTACTCCCCTGGCCCGCGCACTCGTCGCGTGCGCGGGTGGCCCGACTCCGGTCGGTGCGATGGCGGCCGGTGGCCCCACCACCCTGATCCGGGTCCGGCGCTTGGGCGGGAGCGGGAACAGCCTGGTCCTGTCGTGCGGCGCCTATGCGGCCGCTGCGGCCATACTGGTGGTGCCGACGCTGGCTGTGGTCATCCCATGGTTCACCGAACTTCAGCGCTTGTTCAGCAGTTAACCCGTGAGTAGGTGACCCGCGCTCGCGGGTCGGAAGTGACTGCGCGAGAATCGGCGATGAGCCGCTTGCGCGCAGAGCATCCGGTTCAGACGAGCCGCTTGCGCGAAGAGTGAACGGCTTTGGTGCGCAACACGTCAACGAAAGGATGTGCTGGTGACGGCTGCAGACGGCTCGGCGCAGGGAAAAGCTCAGATCGGCGTGACGGGGCTGGCCGTCATGGGATCGAATATCGCGCGGAACTTCGCACGGCACGGATACACCGTCGCCCTGCATAACCGATCGGTCGCGAAGACCGACGCGCTGTTGGCCGATCACGGGTCCGAGGGAAACTTCATTCGCAGCGAGACGGTCGAGGAGTTCGTCGCGGCCCTCGAGCGCCCGCGCCGCGTTTTGATCATGGTGAAGGCCGGTGATCCCACCGATGCCGTGATCGAAGAGCTCGCATCGGCGATGGAGCCCGGCGACATCATCATCGACGGCGGTAACGCCCTGTACACCGACACTATTCGCCGTGAGGCCGCGCTGGCCGCACGGGGACTGCACTTTGTCGGCGCGGGAATCTCCGGTGGCGAGGAGGGCGCGCTGAATGGCCCCTCGATCATGCCCGGCGGCCCCGTCGAGTCCTACAAGGCGCTGGGTCCGCTGCTGGAATCCATTGCGGCACACGTCGATGGCACGCCCTGCTGCACGCATATCGGCCCGGACGGGTCGGGGCACTTCGTGAAAATGGTGCACAACGGCATCGAGTACTCCGATATGCAGCTGATCGGCGAGGCCTACCAACTGCTACGCGATGCGCTGGGTATGTCGGCACCCGATATCGCCGAGGTCTTCACCGAGTGGAACAGCGGTGAGCTGGAGAGCTATCTCATCGAGATCACCGCCGATGTGCTGGCCCACACCGACGCCAAGACTGGACGGCCCTTGGTCGATGTCATCGTCGATGCCGCCGAGCAGAAGGGCACCGGTCGCTGGACCGTAAAGTCCGCCCTGGACCTCGGTGTGCCCGTTACCGGCATCGCCGAGGCGGTCTTCGCCCGTGCACTGTCCGGATCACGCCCCCAGCGTGCCGCCGCGGCCGGTTTCACCTCCGGATCGCTGGGCGAGAAGCCAAGCGATGCAAAGCAATTTGTCGAAGATGTGCGACAGGCACTGTACGCATCGAAGATTGTGGCGTACGCGCAGGGCTTCAACCAGATCGCCGCGGGTAGCGCCGAGTACGGCTGGAACGTCAAGCCGGGTGACCTGGCCACCATTTGGCGGGGTGGCTGCATCATCCGCGCCCAGTTCCTCAACCGCGTCAAGGAGGCTTTTGCCGACGAGCCCGGCCTGGCCACGCTGATCGCCGCCCCGTACTTCCGCACCGCCGTTGAAAACGGCATCGACAGCTGGCGTCGCGTCGTGGTGACGGCGACGCAGCTGGGCATTCCGGTCCCGGGCTTCGCCTCGTCGCTGTCGTACTACGACGGTTTGCGCACCGATCGCCTGCCCGCCGCCCTCACCCAGGCGCAGCGAGACTTCTTCGGTGCGCACACCTATGAGCGCGTGGACTCCCCCGGCAAGTTCCACACCCTCTGGAGCGGCGACCGTAGCGAGGTAGAGGCGTAAACCGGACGCCTCGGTAGGCATAAGGAAAGCGATACTGTGCAGTTTCTAGACGGGCAGCGGCCACCGTACGACCTCACCTACGACGATGTCTTCGTGGTACCGAACCACTCGGATGTCATCTCGCGGTTCGATGTCGACCTGACCACCGCAGACGGCACCGGCACCACGATCCCGATCGTGGTCGCCAACATGACGGCGGTGGCGGGGCGACGGATGGCCGAGACCGTCGCGCGCCGTGGCGGAATCACCGTGCTGCCCCAGGATCTTCCGGTGCAGGCGGTCGCGCAGACGGTCGAGTTCGTCAAGAGTCGCGATCTGATCTACGACACGCCGGTGACCCTGGCGCCTGATGACTCGGCGGGCGAGGCGGTGGCGCTGATCCACAAGCGCTCGCACGGGGCCGCGGTGGTGCTGGAGGACGGTAAGCCACGGGGGCTGGTCACCGAGGCTGCCTGTACCGGCATCGACCGGTTCACCCGCGTGCACGACATCGCGACCACCGACTTTGTCGCGGTGCCTACGGGGACCGATCCGCGGGCGATCTTCGATCGCCTGGCCGAGGCCCATGTGCCGGTGGCGGTTGTGACGCGCCCGGACGGAACCATGGCGGGGATCCTCACCCGTACCGGGGCGATCAGGGCTGGTTTGTACACACCGGCCGTGGATGCGAGCGGACGCCTGCGTATCGCCGGCGCGGTCGGTATCAACGGCGATGTCCGCGCCAAGGCGACGGCTTTGGCGCAGGCCGGCGTGGATCTCCTAGTCATCGACACCGCGCACGGACACCAGCAGAAGATGATCGAGGTGCTGGGATCGGTCGCGGAGCTATCGCTGGGCGTGCCCATCGCCGCGGGCAATGTGGTGTCGGCGCAGGGCACCCGGGATCTGATCGGGGCCGGTGCGGACATCGTGAAGGTGGGTGTGGGCCCGGGCGCCATGTGCACCACCCGGATGATGACCGGCGTGGGTCGCCCGCAGCTGTCTGCCGTCATCGAATGTGCAGCGGCCGCACGGGAACTCGGCGCCCATGTGTGGGCCGACGGTGGAGTCCGGCATCCACGGGATGTCGCCCTGGCGCTCGCGGCGGGTGCTGCCAACGTGATGATCGGTTCCTGGTTCGCCGGCACGCACGAATCTCCCGGAGATCTGCAGCTTTCTCCCAGCGGCCGCCGCTACAAGGACAGCTTCGGGATGGCGTCCAAGCGTGCGGTGGCCGCCCGCACCGCCGGTGACAGCGCCTTCGACCAGGCTCGCAAGAGCCTGTTCGAGGAGGGCATTTCCACCTCGAAGATCGAATTGGACCCGCAACGTCCCGGTGTTGAGGACCTCATCGACCACATCATCTCGGGCGTGCGCAGCACCTGCACGTATGTCGGCGCGCGCACGCTGGCCGAGCTGCACGAACGGGTGGTTCTGGGCGTCCAGTCGGCCGCCGGATTCGCCGAGGGGCGCCCGCTTCCCGAAGGTTGGTAACCGTCCTCCCTCGATGGTTAAGTACCTGCTGGCCACATGCACCGTTACCATGAGCCTCACGACGGTCACACCGTGTGATCACTCAACCTAAGGGGCCAGCCAGCGGTGACGCTCTTATTCACCGGGCTGAGCTTGCTTGCGTTCATCGCGCTGACCGCGGGGACGGCGCTCTTCGTGGCTGCCGAGTTCTCCCTGACCGCATTGGAGCGCAGCTCCATCGAGGCGCGCGCCAAGACCGGTGATAGCCGGGACAGGATGGTCAAACGGGCGCACAGCACGTTGTCGTTCCAGCTGTCGGGGGCCCAGCTCGGCATCACCATCACGACACTCGTGACCGGTTATCTGGCCGAGCCGGTGATTGCGCGCCTGCTCACGCAGGCGATCGGATACACCGGAGCGACGGTCAGCAGCGCGATATCGCTGGCGCTGGCGCTCGTCATCGCCACCTCGATATCGATGATCTTCGGTGAGCTGGTGCCCAAGAACTTCGCCTTGGCGCGCCCTATCTCGACGTCACGCGCCACCGCGGGGCCCATGGTGCTGTTCTCTGCGGTATTCGCCTTCGCGATCCGCGCGTTGAACGGCATCGCCAACTGGGTGCTGAGGCGCATGGGAATTGAGCCCGCCGAGGAGCTGCGATCGGCGCGTTCACCCCAGGAGCTGGGGTCGCTGGTGCGCACCTCGGCCCGCAGCGGCGCGCTGGACGAAACCACCGCGGTGCTGGTGGACCGTTCGCTGCGGTTCGGAAGCCGCACCGCCGAGGAACTCATGACACCGCGCACCGAGATCGAATCGCTGGAGGCGACGGACACTGTCGCCGACCTGATCGCCATCGCTGTAGACACGGGCTTCTCGCGGTTTCCGATCACCGAGGGTGATCTTGACGCGACGATCGGCATCGTTCACGTCAAGCAAATCTTCGAGGTGCCACGGGATCGCCGTGCCACGACCACGCTGGCGAGTCTGGCCCGGCCGGTCGCGGTGGTGCCCTCGACTCTCGACGGCGACGCGGTCATGGAGCAGGTGCGGGCCAACGGCATGCAGACCGCGTTGGTGGTCGACGAGTACGGCGGCACCGCCGGACTGGTGACGGTCGAGGACATGATCGAGGAGATCGTGGGTGATGTGCGGGACGAGCACGATGACGCAACGCCCGACGTGGTGTCCTCCGGGGGCGGTTGGGTGGTGTCGGGTCTGTTGCGCATCGACGAGGTCTCGGCAGCGACCGGTTACCGGGCCCCCGAGGGTGAGTACGAGACGATCGGCGGTCTGGTGCTCCAGGAGCTCGGTCACATCCCGACCGTCGGCGAGACCGTCGAATTGTCGGCGGTGGTGCCGGACCATCCGTTCGCTGAGCTGCCCCGCTGGAGGGCCCGGGTCGCGGGCATGGACGGTCGACGGATCGACCAGATCGAGCTCACCGAGCTGACTGACACCGACGCTCGGGGGAATGACCACGATGGGTAGCAGCATACAAACAGAGATACTGAGCGTACTGCTCACCGCCGCATTGCTTTTGGCGAACGCGTTTTTCGTCGGCGCCGAATTCGCCCTCATCTCCGCCCGCAGGGATCGGCTCGAGGCACTGGCGGAGGCCGGCAAGAAGCGCGCGGTGACGGTGATGATGGCTGGCCAGAAGCTGTCTCTGATGCTCGCCGGTGCCCAGCTCGGCATCACGATCTGTTCAATCTTGTTGGGCCGCATCGGGGAGCCCGCCGTAGCGCACCTTCTGGAACGTCCTTTCGAGCTGTTGGGCGCCCCCTCGGCGGTGACGCACACCGTCGCGTTCGTCATCTCGCTGTCGATCGTGGTGCTGTTGCACGTGTTGCTCGGTGAGATGGTGCCCAAGAACATCGCCATCGCCGGTCCGGAATCCGCGGCCATGCTTCTGATTCCGCCCTACCTGGTCTACATCCGGCTGGCACGGCCCCTGATCGCCTTCTACAACTGGTGTGCCAACACCGCGTTGCGGATCGTCAAGGTCCCGGTGAAGGACGAGCTTGAGGTCACGGTGTCCACCGTGGAGCTTTCGGAAATGATCGCGGAGTCGCTGTCTGAGGGGCTGCTTGACGAGGAAGAACACACCCGGTTACGGCGCGCGCTGCAGATCCAGCACCGGGTGGTCGCGGACGTGGTGGTGCCCGCTAACCAGATTCGATCGATCGTCGTATCGGGCTCGGCGCAGGCGCCTTCGGTGACCGCTGTGGAACGTGTCGTGGCCGAAACTGGTTACTCACGATTCCCAGTCATTGGACCCCACGGGGATTACCTCGGCTATCTGCACATAAAGGACGTCTTGAGCATGGGGGACGATCCAGAGGCGATCATCGACCCCGCGTTCATTCGGCCCCTGCCGCGGTTGCACGGTTCGGTTCCGCTACCGGAGGCGCTGTCGACATTGCGTCGTAGCAACAGTCATCTGGCGCTCATGTCAACCACCGACGGCAGCGTAGTGGGCCTGGTCACACTGGAGGATCTGGTGGAGGATCTCGTCGGCACCGTGCGTGACGGAACTCACCGCATATAGCGCGGTTTCGGGGTTGATGGCTACCAATGAGTAGGATCATTGTTCACCGATTCGCAAGAGCGTCCGGTCCCAGACCCACAAACAACACAGAGGAGTTGCGATGAGTGATCGCGTCGATGTGGGCAACCTGCGCGTGGCGCGGGTGCTATACGACTTCATCACCAATGAGGCCCTCCCGGGCACCGGTGTGGATGCCGACGCTTTCTGGGCTGGGGTCGACAAAGTAGTCACCGATTTGGCTCCGCGGAACCGCGAGCTCCTCGACCGGCGCGACGACCTGCAAACTCAGATTGATCGCTGGCATCGGCAGCGCGCCATCGAGCCGCTGGATCAGTCGGAGTATCGGGAGTTCCTCACCGAGATCGGATACCTGGTTCCGGAGCCTGAGGATTTCACCATCACCACCGCCAACGTGGACGACGAGATCACCACGACGGCAGGGCCGCAGCTGGTTGTTCCGATCTTGAACGCGCGCTTCGCGCTCAACGCCGCCAATGCACGCTGGGGCTCCCTCTACGACGCGCTGTACGGCACCGATGTCATTCCGGAAACCGATGGGGCCGAGAAAGAGGCCCCCGGCACAGGTGGGTACAACAGGATCCGCGGCGACAAGGTCATCGCGTATGCGCGCGAGGTGCTCGATGGTGCGGCGCCGCTGGCGGCCGGCTCGTGGAAAGACGCCATCGGCCTGAAGATCGACGACGGACAACTGCTCATCGATTTGGGCGACGAACTCTCCACGGGGCTGCGGAATCCCGACCAGTTCGTGGGCTACACCGGCAAGCTCGGCAAGCCACAGTGGTCGGTGCTGCTCATCAATCATGGCCTGCACATCGAGGTTCTGATCGACCCCGACTCCCCGGTCGGATCCACCGACAAGGCTGGCATCAAGGATGTCGTGCTGGAATCGGCGATCACCACGATCATGGACTTCGAGGACTCGGTGGCCGCCGTGGACGCCGAGGACAAGGTGCTCGGGTACCGAAACTGGCTGGGACTCAACAAAGGAGACCTGTCCGAGGATGTTTCCAAGGGCGGCAAGACATTCACCCGGGTGCTCAACGAGGACCGCGTGTTCAACACCCCGGACGGCAAGGGTGAGCTGACCCTGCCGGGCCGCAGCCTGCTGTTCGTCCGCAACGTCGGCCACCTGATGACCAATGACGCCATCGTGGACGCCGCGGGCAACGAGATGCCCGAGGGCATCCAGGACGCGCTGTTCACCAGCCTCATCGCCATTCATGGCCTGCGTTCCGGCAAGAAGAACGGTCCGCTGAAGAACAGCCGTACCGGGTCCGTCTACATCGTGAAGCCCAAGATGCACGGGCCCGAGGAAGTGGCCTTCACCGCCGAGCTGTTCGGCCGCGTCGAAGAGGTGCTCGGACTTCCGCACGCCACCCTCAAGGTCGGCATCATGGACGAGGAGCGCCGCACCACCGTCAATCTGAAGGCCGCCATCAAGGCCGCCTCGGATCGCGTGGTGTTCATCAACACCGGCTTCCTGGACCGCACCGGCGACGAGATCCACACCTCGATGGAAGCCGGTCCGATGTGCCGCAAGGCCGTCATGAAGTCGCAGCCGTGGATCCTGGCGTACGAGGATCACAACGTCGACACCGGGCTGGGTGCCGGCCTGGCCGGCAAGGCGCAGATCGGTAAGGGCATGTGGGCCATGCCCGACCTGATGGCGGACATGGTCGCGCAGAAGATCGCGCAGCCGCGCGCGGGAGCCACCACAGCGTGGGTGCCGTCCCCCACCGCGGCGACCCTGCACGCGCTGCACTATCACCAGGTTGACGTCAAGGCGGTGGACCAGGAGCTCGCCGGTAAACACCGCGCTGAATTGGAGTCATTGCTCACCATCCCGTTGGCTGAATCGCGTCACGACTGGACCGCGGAGGACATCCGCGAGGAGATCGACAACAACTGCCAGTCGATCCTGGGCTACGTGGTGCGCTGGATCGACCACGGAGTCGGCTGTTCCAAGGTTCCGGACATCCACGACGTGGCGCTCATGGAGGACCGCGCTACCTTGCGTATCTCCAGCCAGCTGCTGGCCAACTGGCTGCGGCACGATGTCATCACCGAGGACGAGGTGGTCGAGGGTCTCAAGCGGATGGCACCGGTTGTCGATCGGCAGAACGCCGGCGACAAGGACTACCGTCCGATGGCTCCGGACTTCGACAGCAACATTGCCTTCGAGGCCGCCAAGGAGCTCATTCTGGAGGGTAAGGATCAGCCGAACGGGTACACCGAGCCGATCCTGCACCGGCGCCGTCGCGAGTACAAGGCCGCGGCGGCCAAGTAGCGGATGGCCGTCGGGCGTGCCTTTACCTCGTGGTGCAGGGTACGTCTCCGTGTCTATTTGGACGCGGTTTGGTTGCGCGCACCGTGGTATCGGCGGTCAGGGACAGTAGACTCGGGCCGACGCGCAGCGGGGCGCGTACTCAACCGCTGAACAAGTATTTAGACACGATCAGAAGGGTCGCGACAACACATGGGCAGGCACAGCGCATCTGGGTCGGGTAGCCCAAACGATCGGGACGACAACGACCATTGGGACGCGGACTCCGAGCCGGTGTACGAGTCGAGCTCCGGTTCAGAGTTCGACACAGGCAGCTGGCAGCGGTCGCACCGCAGCGGCGGTAGCAACTGGGGCGTCAGCAAGGGGCTGGTCGGCGTCGTCGCGGCCGTGCTTGTGGTGGCCGTGTCCATCGGACTGTGGTGGTACTTCGACAGGCGGACGACCGACAACCAAGCGGAGGCCTCCGCGACCTGCGTGCACGGAAACAACGCCATCGCCGTGGTTGCCGATCCGTCCATCGCGGACCGGATTGGCGAGTTATCCGAACGGTTCAACCAGAAGCACGAGGTGATCGGCGACTACTGCTTCACCGTCACGGTGCGCCCGGCAGATACGACCAACGTGATCAAGGGGCTGACGGGTCAATGGCCCGCCGAGCTCGGAGCGCAACCGGCGCTGTGGATTCCGGGGAGCTCGATCTCCTCGGCGCGGCTGAAGGCGGCTTCGAAGACCAACATCGTGAGCGACAGCCGGTCGTTGGTTAGTACGCCGGTCGTGATTGCGACCACCCCACGGCTGCGCCAGGCCATTCCTGCCGATAAGAGCTGGGCGGATCTGCCTGCGCTGCAAAATGTTCCGAACTCACTGGACGGTTTCGGTCTTCCCGGTTGGGGCTCGTTGCGATTGGCGCTGCCCTCGAGCGGTAACGCAGATGCGGCGCAGCTGGCCGCGGAAGCGGTGGCGGCCGCCAGTGTTCGTCCCGGCGATTCGCCTGAGCTCGGTGCCGGCGCGGCCGCGTCGTTGGCCGCGACGGCTCCCAAGCTGCCCGCCAACAATCTCTCCGATGCCCTGGGTGCGCTGCTTGACGGTGGCGAGCAGCCCGGTGCCGCGGTGCACTCGGTGGTCACCACCGAGCAGCAGCTCTATGCCCGTACCCGCAGCAATGGCGACGCCAAGAAGGTCATCGCCGCATGGTTGCCCGCCGGGGCTACTCCGATTGCCGACTACCCCACCGTGCAGCTGGACGGTGCGTGGCTGTCTGAGGAGCAGCACACCGCGGCAAGCCAATTCGCGCGTTTCCTGGGCGATAAGGATCAGCTCAAGGATCTCGCGGCCGCTGGTTTCCGCGCCGAGGGAGCAGATCTGCCCAGTAGCGACGTGGTGAGCTTCGCGAAGATCGAGAAGCCGCTGACCATCGAGGACAAGGTTCGTGTCGCGCTGGCCGATGGCACGTCAACTGGCGCCGGGGCGACCACCATTATGTTGGATTCCTCGTTGTCCTCCGAGGGCGTGAAGTTGTCCGATGTGACTGGGGCGCTTGCCAACCGCATACGCACCGTTGCCCCGGGCTCTGGTGTCGGGCTCTGGACATATGACGGCAAGGAAGGCAACACCGTCGTGCGGTTGGGTGCAGCCTCCGACGATGTCGAGGGCGTGCCCAGGTCACAGAGTGTGGCCGATGCGTTGACGGCGCTGCAGCCGACCGCCAACGGTGCGGTGGCATTCACCACATTGCGCAACGTATACCAGGAAGCGGTCAACAGCTTCCGTCCGAATCAAGTCAACTCGGTACTCATCGTGGCGGGCCACTCGCACACCGATCAGAGCCTGGACAGTGCCGGCCTCATCGACACGATCAACCGCCAGAAGGATCCGGCGCGGCCGGTGCGCATCAACGTGATCGACTTCGGCAACGACTCCGATCAGCAGACCTGGCAGGCGCTCGCTCAGCAGACCGGTGGTGCCTACCAGAACCTGACGGCCTCGAACAGCCCGGAGCTGGCCGCAGCCATCACGCGCTTCGTGTCCTAGCCGCGAGCAGTCCCCCGCGCACGGAGGACTGCTCGGGCGACATCACTACTCGGCGAAGGCCTCGATTGGTGGGCAGGAGCACACCAGGTTGCGGTCGCCGTAGGCACCGTCGATGCGACGCACTGGCGGCCACACCTTGGGGCGGAAACCCTTTCCGAGCGGGTACGCCGCCTCAGTCCGGCCGTACGGGTGATTCCACTCGTCGGCGGTGAGAGATTCGGCGGTGTGCGGCGCCCCGCGCAGCGGGTTGTCCTCCACCGGCCACACTCCCGAGCCGACCTTGTCGATCTCGGCCTTGATCGCGATCATCGCCTCACAGAAGGCATCCACCTCGGCCAGGCTCTCGCTCTCGGTGGGCTCCACCATGAGCGTGCCGGCCACCGGGAAGCTCATCGTCGGTGCGTGGAAGCCGTAGTCGGCCAGGCGCTTAGCCACATCGTCGACGGTCACGCCGGTGTTCTTAGTGATATCCCGCAGGTCCAAGATGCACTCGTGGGCCACCATGCCGCTATCGCCGGTGTAGAGCACCGGGTAGTACTCGTCGAGACGGCGTGCCAGGTAGTTGGCCGAGGCGATCGCGGTCAGCGACGCCGCCCGCAGGCCGTCGGGTCCCATCATCCGGATATAGGCCCAGGTGATCGGCAGGATCGATGCCGAACCATAGGGCGCCGAGGACACCGGGGGTCCGGACGGCAGTTCGTCGGCGTACGGATGCCCCGGCAGGTACTGCGCGAGGTGGCTGCGCACCGCGACGGGCCCGACGCCGGGCCCACCGCCGCCATGAGGGATGCAGAACGTCTTGTGCAGGTTCAGGTGGCTGACATCGCCGCCGAAGCGCCCGGGACGGGCAAGTCCCACAAGGGCGTTCAGGTTCGCGCCGTCGACGTACACCTGTCCCCCGGCGTCGTGCACGGCCGCACAGATATCGGCAATGTCGTGCTCGTAGACACCGTGGGTGGATGGGTACGTGATCATGATTGCCGCCAGCGTGCTGGCATTAGCCGCGATCTTGGCCCGCAGGTCGTCCAGGTCGACGTCGCCGTTCTCTCGGCAGGCCACCACCACGACGCGCATACCCGCCAGGGCGGCCGAGGCGGCGTTGGTGCCATGAGCGCTCGACGGGATCAGACACACCTCACGCGCACTTTCGCCGCGGTCGATGTGGTACTGGCGGATGGCCAGCAGCCCCGCGTACTCGCCCTGCGATCCCGCGTTGGGCTGCAGGCTCACGTTGTCATACCCGGTGATATCGGATAGCCAGCCTTCGAGATCGGCGATCAGCGTGCGCAGGCCGCAAGAATCGCTCGCCGGGGCAAACGGATGCTGAGTGGCGAACTGCGGCCAGGTGATGGGCTCCATCTCGGCGGCGGCGTTGAGCTTCATGGTGCAGGATCCGAGCGGAATCATGCTGCGGTCCAACGCAATATCCTTGTCCGACAGCGCGCGCAGGTAGCGCATCATGTCGGTCTCGCTGTGATAGCGATTGAACGCCGGATGGGTCAGGTAATCGGAGTCTCGGGTCGCGATATCCGGGGGGCACGGGGCCTCCAGGGTGCCCTCGAACATGTCGGTCCCAAATGCCCGCAGCACGGACACGAGGTGCGGCAGGGTGGTCGCCTCATCACAGGCGATCGAGACGTGGTCGCCGTCGGGACTCCAGACGTTGACACCTTCGGCCTTGGCGGCCGCTTGGATCTCCGCGGCCTTGCCGGGAACGTGCACCAGCACCGTGTCGAAGAAGTGGTCGTACACCACGGTGTAGCCACCGCGCGTCAGCCCCGAGGCCAGCAGCTGCGCGTTGCGGTGCACCCGGGTGGCGATGCTGCGCAACCCTTCCGGGCCGTGATAGCTCGCGTACATGGCGGCCATCACCGCCAGCAGTACCTGTGCGGTACAGATGTTGCTAGTCGCCTTGTCGCGGCGGATGTGCTGTTCGCGGGTCTGCAGCGAGAGCCGGTATGCGGGTGCGCCGTCGGCGTCCACCGACACACCAACGAGGCGCCCGGGTAGCTGCCGGGCGTGCGCAGTGTGTACCGCGAGGTACCCGGCATGGGGGCCACCGAATCCCATGGGCACACCAAAGCGTTGGGTGGTGCCGAAGGCGACGTCGGCACCGATGTCACCGGGTGGCGCGATGAGGGTGAGGGCCAGCAGGTCGGCGCCCACAGCCACCAGTGCGCCGCGCCGATGGGCCTCGGAGATGACCGAAGTCCAGTCGTGCACCAACCCGGAGGCGCCGGGCAACTGCACGATCACGCCGAAGAACTCGCCGTCGGGCAGTCCCTGGGTGAGATCGGCGGTCACCACCTCAATGCCGAGCGGTTCGGCGCGGGTGGCGATGACGGCCGCTGTCTGCCCGTACACGTCGGCGTCGACAATCAGACGGCTGGACCCGGACTTCACGGCGCGATGCATGAGCGTCATCGCCTCGGCCGCGGCCGTACCCTCGTCGAGCATGGAGGCATTCGCGATGTCGAGGCCGGTGAGCTCTGCGACCATGGTTTGGAAGTTCAGCAGCGCCTCAAGGCGTCCCTGACTGATCTCCGGCTGGTACGGCGTGTACGCGGTGTACCAGGCCGGGTTTTCCAGGATGTGCCGGCGAAGTACCGGTGGTGTCAGCGTGTCGAAGTAGCCCTGTCCGATCATCGACACGGCAATCGTGTTCTGGCTGGCGAGTTTCCGCAGTGCGTCCAGAGCCTCGTGCTCGGATGCTGCTGCCGGGAGCGCGTCGAGGCCGGCGGCGAGGCCGCCGTGTTGCTCATCCAGGATGCTGGCCGGGACGGCCTTCGCGGCGAGCTCATCGAGGCTAGCCACGCCGATGGTGGCAAGCATGGTGTCGATATCAGCGGCGGTGGGACCGATATGGCGATCGGCGAAAGACATGACACTCCCGGAGGGCCGAGTCACGCGACAGGCACGCGACGGCGTCTCCCCTCCCTCTGTCATCAACCCGGTGCGGGCGCCTGAGAGATTCGGTCGTCTCACCGGGCGGATTCGCGGGGTGAGAAGCCTTTCCCCGTCGGCGGGTGATCTGATCGAAAGATCAGATCACCGCTTTTCAGAGGCATCGGGGCCGAGGGCGGTTCGGGGGCCTGAGAGATTGGCGGAGAGGTGTTGCTCCTTCGGCGGCCATGACTGGCGGTCATGACACTCTCCCGCCCACGGGCGATGCTTGACCAGTTTACGCGAGGTAACCCTCTGGTCCAGACCGCCGAGTGAGTGAAGCCGGATCAGCCGATTTTGCGGGCGCGATCCTTGCGACGGGAGGCCAGCTCGTCCTCGGGTGCCTCAATGGCCTCGCCGCCGTCGGCGCGCTCTCCCGGGAACTCGGCAATGGCGCCGGTCAGCTCGCGCATGGCACCGCTGACCGCGATGCCGAATACGCCCTGTCCGCCCTGCAGGAGGTCGACGACCTCTTCGGCGGAGGTGCATTCATAGACCGTGGTGCCATCCGAGAACAGCGTGATGTTCGCGAGATCCTCGACCCCCCGCTGACGCAGGTGTTCGACGGCTACCCGGATGTTCTGCAGCGAGATTCCGGTGTCCAGCAGTCGCTTGACGATCTTGAGGACCAGGATGTCTTTGAAGGAGTACAGCCGCTGGCTGCCGGAGCCGGCCGCGCCACGAATCGAGGGAACCACCAATGAGGTGCGCGCCCAGTAGTCCAGCTGGCGGTACGTGATGCCGGCAACCTGGCAGGCACTGGGTCCGCGGTAGCCAACGAGCTGGTCGGGAACGGAATCATCCGGGAAGAGACCCGGCTGGACAGGTCCGTCAGACGCGGATGACTCGGCGGAACCCGCCGCACTCCCATCCAGCGTCATGTCCAGCTGCCCCTGCTGCGGCTGTTCGACCACTTCTGCTCCCTCTCGCCGATCGCTTCGCCGGCTCTCGTGGCGCGGTTCTGAGAAATCCCCTGAGAAATTCCAAGGAACCGAGTCCGCCGGTAGTGCGTTCGTCCAAGCACGAATTCTCCGAGCATACGCTCCTTGCGCTGCCCCGTGCCGGCCGCTGAGTCAAATTATGGCCTCCGGGAAATCACGGTCAACGCGACGCGCCCGGGTCGAGACTGTAAAGGTCAGGTTGAGACTTACTCGTTACTTAAGGCCCTGTTTACGGGCCTTCTGTGGCCTTGAAGTCGTCGGGCGACACGCTGTCGAGGAACTCCTTGAACTTCTCGACCTCGTCTTCTCGCAGCGCTCCGCCGGAGTCCTCGTCGTCCTCGTCGGGAATGATCAGGCCCGCCTCGGCCAGTACGGCTTCCTCGACGTAGATCGGAACCCCTACGCGCAGCGCGATTGCCACCGAATCGGACGGCCGTGCCGATACCCGGATATCACTGTCGAAAACAAGGTCCGCGTAGAACGTGCCTTCTTGCAAATCCACGATCCGCACTTCCTTGAGTGAATGCCCAAGGGCAGCAATGAGATCGCGGATCAGGTCATGGGTGAGCGGCCGCGCCGGCTCCACCCCCTGCTGTTCCAGGGCAATGGCCGCAGCCTCGGACTGACCGATCCAAATCGGCAGGTATCGATCGCCGGCGGATTCCCGCAGCAACAACACCGGCTGGTTCTGGGGCTGCTCCACGCGGATTCCCACGACTCGAACTTCGCTCATCGTGCCCTCCAACACCAGTACTTCTGTCGTACCGCGAGTCTAGTCCTCAGCGATCGAGGACGCCGCGCACCGCGGACTTGATCATCGCGCCGTGGAGCGCGATCGATAGCGCCGCCACCTCCCGGATCAGGTCATCGGCGCGGTCGCGGGCTCCTGCCTTGTTGGCCTTGACGGTCGGGCCCACGATCTGGGCAATCAAATCGGTCTCGCGATCGACTGCCGATCGGAAGGTGCGCAGGTGCCGCGGCTCGACACCGTAGTCGGCCAGCTCGGCGGCGCACTGAACGATCAGGACCGTGTATTCGTCGAAAAAACCGCCTGGGCCGGAGGTGACGATTCCCGCCCTGATGAGCGAGGTCAGCAGCACCTCGTCAGCGCCGGAACGCGACAGCAGATCCTCGCGGCTGAGCCGGGTGGGACGTACCGATGGAAATCCTTGACGGGCAACACTGTTGGTTCCATCACCATCGGTGATGGCGAACAGGCGAGGGCCGCCGCTGAAACCCGCCACATCGGGCAGCGCGCCGTCGGGCTGGGCGTCAAGCTGCTCCTTGATCACCTTTAACGGCAGGTAGTGATCGCGTTGGGCAGTCAGGATGAACCGGAGCCGCTCGGCGTCATAGGCCGAAAACCGGCGATACCCCGACGCGCTACGCGACGGGGTAACCAGGCCCTCCGATTCGAGGAATCGAATCTTCGAGATCGTGACGTCCGGAAACTCCGGACGCAACAGGTCGAGTACCGACCCAATCGACATTCCGGTGAGAGCCGGCCGGTCGGGAGCTGTCACTGGCCACCCGGGGCGGTGTCATCGCCGGCCGACTTCGGCCCGGTCAGGAAGACCAGACGGAACTTTCCGATCTGCACCTCGTCGCCGTTGGCGAGAACCGCCGAATCCACGGGCTCGCGGTTGACATAGGTCCCGTTGAGGCTGCCCACGTCGACGACCTGGAATTCGCCACTGTCAAGCCGGAATTCGGCGTGACGACGGCTTACGGTGACGTCATCGAGGAAGATGTCGCTGTCCGGGTGCCGTCCGGCCGATGTGGTCGCCTGATCGAGCAGAAATCGCGATCCCGCGTTGGGTCCGCGCTTGACCACCAACAGTGCCGAACCGGCAGGCAATCCCTCGACACCCGACACGTCGGTAGCGGCCTGCGCGGGCGCTTCCAGCTCCGTCGCAAAATCGGCGCGGAACACCGAGGTCGTCTCCGCGGTGACCTCGCCTGACGTGTCGTCCTTGTCGTTATCGGTCACCATCGCTCCTTCTTCCTCGCCCCTGGAGGATTCGATTGTCAGTGCGGATCTCGCTGAGCTTGATGCTCTTCGCGACCCTTATCTGCCCTCATGCTCTTCGCGGCGAGCGCTCATCGCCGCTCATTTCCGACCGTACCGTCTGACTGCCCGCAACGGGCCACCTCTGCCTTATCGGCCAGTGGTCCACCCGAAATAGTGGTCATCGGACCGGTTGGAGAACTGGTGCCCTCCTAATCGGTGGCGTCACCATATCCCGATGCGTCTAAGAGGTCATTAAGAGCGGCGTCGAGGTCTGCCGCGCTGGTGGCTTCAAGATCGACCAACCATCCCTCGCCGTATGGGTCGGAGTTGACCAGCTGCGGGTTGGAATCCAAATCGCCATTCGCGCCAACAACTTTCGCGGTGATCGGCGCAAACAGGTCAGATACCGACTTGGTGGACTCCACCTCGCCGAACGTGGCGCCGGCAGTCAGGTCCGAGCCGACGTCCGGCAGCTGGACGAACACCACGTCGCCGAGCTGTGACTGTGCGTAGTCGGTGATCCCGATGCGCACGGTGCACTCACCCGTGCGCCGCACCCATTCGTGTTCCTCGGTGTAGTGCAGGTCGGCAGGAATTTCGGTCACGGTGAATCATCCTTGCTCTCGGTCAGTGGTCTGCGTAGTCGCTGGGCCCGGAGGGCTACTTGCCGGGCTGAGCGTATTGGCGCGGTTTCGGTTCCCGCAAGGTGGTGATGTCTACGCGTGTCGGCTGGTCGATGGTAACGCCACCGCCCACACGCGACACGGTGTCGACGGCGCCACCGGGAATGTTCATCGCCGCCGCGAGTGTCGGCGGATCGCCTATCGCCAGAACCGAATACGGAGGTGCCAGGAGCGTGCCGTCGACGGTGAGCTGTCCTGGGGTCCCGGTTACCCACGAATCAGCCCCAATGCGCACCGACTGGCCGCCCGACTTGATCTCGATCGCCTCGGCACCGGCCGCCCGCAGCTCGTTGATGATGTCGAGGAGCGCTTCTGGTCCGAGGCCCTGCCCGGGATCGTTGATGGTGAGGACGACACCCGGTCCGGTGGCGCCGACTGTCCCCACCATGATGGACAGCGCCGACAGACGGGCCTTGGCGTCGTTGATCACCGCCTGATTGCCGGTTCCGCTGGCGCGCATGGTGATAAGGCTCTGCTGCAGGTCTGCGATCTCCTTGTTCAGGCTGGCGTCGCGCTGCTGCAGCGAATCGAGCAGCACCAGCAGGTCAGCGGGCCGCGCGGTGTCCAGGCCATCGCCGGATTCGGTTTGGCGAACCTGAGTGGTGATCGCCAGCCCCAGCAGTGCGCACAGCGCGACACCCAGCACTCCGAAGGTGACCTGCATGCGGGTCGGCGGGCGGCGCGTCTTGGGCATCTCGTGCTTGCCGGGGTACGGCTCATGCTGGGAATCGGTCATCGGCTTACGCCCCAAACAACCTGCGCCGCAGAGCGGCAGCGTTGCCGAATATGCGAATGCCAAGAACGACGATGATGGCGGTGGACAGCTGTGTACCGACCCCAAGCTGGTCGCCCACGAACACGATCAGCGCCGCTACCAGCACGTTGAACACGAAGGAGACCACGAACACCTTCGAATCGAATATCTGGTCCAAGTAGGCCCGAGCGCCGCCGAAAAGCGCATCGAGCGCCGCCACCACCGCGATCGGCAAGTACGGGGCGACGGCGTCGGGCACGTTCGGATGAAACACCAGCCCCAAAACCACGCCGATCACCAGCGCGACAATGCCGATCATCGTCTACTTCCTCTCCTCGTCACGGTCCGGGTCATTTCATCGGGCTCCTACTGGAATTTCCTTGGCGTACTTCACGTCCCGATTAACCGCCGGGGCTAGCTGGACGTTCTCCTGGGTGCCCAGGGTGAGCCGGATGCCATAGGACTTCTGGAGAAGCCGCATCCTGGCCATGCCCGGACTGCGCTCGAACGAGGACTTCATCGTGTTAGCGGGGCCGATGGCGACGATGCGGTACGGCGAGCTGATGGGCTGGTTGTCGACCAGGATCGCTCCCCCGGCCTGACGCATCGTCACGTTGGGGCCGATGCGAACGTCCGAGACCGAAATCGCCTCTGCACCACTGGTCCACAGCGAGTTCACGACGAGTTGCATGTCGCGGTCGAGAATAACTTGTTGGCTGCGCGGGATACGTTCCTTCGAGACGTCCGAAAGATCGCCGGTGCTGCCCGGGTCGGCCAACATGACGATCAGCGCGGGTCCACGCACCGGGGTGCTTGCCGCCGCAAGACCCAACTGGTCCAACCGATTCAGCAGCTCCTTGCCCTGCTCGTTGCCTTCCAGTTGGCTGCGCCGGGCGCCGGCCACCTCTGCTGACAACTGATCGCGGGTTGACTCCAGTGCTCCCGAATCGCGCTGTTCACTGCGGATACTTGCCAGCAGTCCCTGCTTCTCCTGTATGACGCCGGGCGCTATGCGGGTGGTCTGCGCGACGGCCGCCGCGAAGACGGCGGCGATCGCGATGGCAGCGACTGCCTGCCAACCCCATTCAGCCAGGCGTGAGCGCGGCGCGGCCCCGTCGCGGTGTGCGGCGGCCGCCTCGGTGTATCCGGCGTCGAGGTGATCGGAGAGCAGGGTGCGCAAGAGCGACGGCACCGGATTACGCTTGGGCCGGTTCGCACTGTGATGGCCCAGGCCTTCCTCGGGTTCAAAACCACCCATGAGATGTGGCCCATTGCCATGTATCGGATCGTCGGTACTCATGTCAGGTGCTGACCTTCGGCAGCTGCCGGACCACCATCACTATTTGTGCGATGTAGAGCACGAACGTCCACAGGTACATGCCCAGCCCCCAGATCAGGAACGCCCAGCCGCAGGGGCCGATTATCCTGCCCCACAGCGAGTCCCATTCGCCGATGAGGATCAGGGGGAACGCCGACATCAATGCGAAGGTCGCGGCCTTGCCGATGTAGATGACCGGCAACGCCTCGATTCCACGGCGGCGCACGATGGGCAGTCCAAGGGTGAGAATCAGGTCGCGGGCCAGCAGAGTGAGGACGATCCACCACGGCACGATGTCCCGGATGGCGAACGCGATCGGGGTGGTCACCATGTACAGCCGGTCGGCGGCCGGGTCCAGGAGCGTGCCCAGGTGTGACGACTGATTCATCAGCCGGGCAATCTTGCCGTCGGCCCAGTCGGTGAAGCCGCTCAGCATCAGAATGGCGACAGCCCAGCCGTCGGCGTGCTTCACCAGCAGCAGGTACAGGAACAACGGGATGAACGCGAGCCGAATAACGCTCAGCACGTTGGGGACCGTCAGTATCCGGTCATCTCCGGGAGGCGGCTCATTGGGAGCTGAAGCTCTTCGCGCAAGCGGCTCATCGGTTCCCATCCGGCCAGCCTCTCATATTCGCGGAGCGATACCCCACGTAACCAGGCGGCTTGTCGTCAGCTGAAGACGCCCGGCAGGTTCAGAATCGAGAGGCTGTCGTTCTTGCGCGGGTCGTCGTGGATCATGTACGTCCACGTCGAGGTCGGCCGGGCAAGCTTCGATAGATCCAATCCCTGTTCCTCGTCAACCAGATTCGCGGTTTCGAAGGTCTGCTGTGCGGCCTCCACGGCGTCGGCCGCCAGTGAGGCGAAGGCGTCCACGGCGAGCCGGTGGAACTCGTCGATCGGATTCTGCCGCCCGAGCGCACGCAGGTGGATGCTCTCTCGTACGTCCGAGAGGTAGGCCAGGTGGTCCGCCCAACCACGGTCAAGGTGATAGAGCATGATCTGCCGCGAGATGCGCTCCAGCCGCTCTTCGGAAAGTTCCTCCGCCAGTTCGTCATAGCGCTCAGCGGAACGCTCCTTGAGCTCTTTGCGGGCGGTATCGGTGCGCAGCAGGGTGTCGCGACGGTCCGAGATGATGGCACGCTGCTGGGCGATCAGCTGGTTGTAACGCCAGGTGTTGGCATGCAGATCGAGCATCGCGCCCTCGGCGACCCGCTGGGCGTGGTCGAGCAGACCGCCGGCCTTGGTGCTGACGATCTGTCCGTCGTCATCGGTCTCGGTAGGGAGCTTGGCCGAATCAAGGTATGCCACAACAACCTCGTCCTCCCAGCTGGAAAAGAAGACCGACGAACCCGGGTCACCCTGGCGCCCCGCGCGTCCGCGCAGCTGGTTGTCGAGCCGTTCGGTGCGGTGTCGTCCGGTACCGACGACATGCAACCCACCAACTTCCACGACGGCGTCGTAGTCGGTCTCCTCGGAACCGCCCAGCCGGATATCGGTACCGCGGCCGGCCATCTGAGTGGATACCGTGACGGTCTTGAGCGCTCCGGCCTCGGCGATGACGCGGGCCTCCTCGGCGTCGTTCTTAGCGTTCAGCACGACGGCGGGAACACCCGAACGCACCAAGCGGTGGTGCAGCGCCTCAGATTCGGCGACATCGTGCGTGCCGACGAGCACCGGCTGGCCGGTGGCGTGAATCTCGGCGATATGCGCGACGATGGCGTCGTTCTTGCTCGCCTCGGTGATGTACACGCGGTCGGGCTGGTCCTCGCGAATGTTTGGGGTGTTGGACGGGATCGGTGAGACGCCCAGCTTGTAGAACTGCCGAAGCTGTTCGCCTGCTGCGAGCGCCGTACCGGTCATGCCGCATACGCGCGGGTACCTGTTGATGAGGGCCTGCACGGTAATGGTGTCGAGAACCTCACCGGTGTCAGTGGTTTCGATGCCTTCCTTAGCTTCGACCGCGGCCTGTAAGCCATCGGGCCAGCGCTGCAGGGCCGCGATGCGACCGCGTGAGGAGTTGATGAGGTGCACGGCGCCATCGCGCACGATGTAGTGCACGTCGCGCTCCAGAAGAACGTGGGCGTGCAGGGCGACGTTGACCTCGGTGAGGGTTGTCCCGACATTCTGCTCGGAGTAGAGGTCGATGTTCCCCAGGCGCTTCTCCAGCCTCCGGGCGCCGGTATCGGTCAGGAAGATGTTGCGGCGATCGTTATCGGCCTCGTAGTCCTCTCCGGCGGTCAGCTCGCGTACCGCTTCGATGACCTCGGAGCTCGGGGCTTCGCGGTGGCTGGTGCCGGCCAGTACCAGCGGCACCAGGGCCTCGTCGACCAGTACCGAGTCGGCCTCGTCGACAACCGCGACGTCGGGGCTCGGTGACACCAGGTCGTCGACGTCGATCGCCAACTGGTCGCGAAGCACGTCGAAGCCGATTTCGTTGACTGAGCCGTAGGTGACGTCACAGGCGTAGGCCTTCCGACGTTCGTCGGCGGTGGATTCCTCGGTGATCCATCCGACCGTGAGCCCGAGGCGCTCCAGGAACGGCCCCATCCATTCGGCGTCGCGTCGGGCCAGGTAGTCATTGACCGAGATGACGTGCACACTGCGCCCGCCGAGCGCGTAGGCGGCGGCGGTGATCGCACCGGTGAGGGTCTTGCCCTCGCCGGTCGCCATTTCGATGACGTCGCCGTCGAGCATGCGCAATGCGCCCAGCAGCTGAACGTCGAACGGTCGCTCTTCGATAGTGCGTTCGGCGGCCTCACGGACGATCGCGAGGAACTGGCCGATGTCCTTGGATTCGATGCCCTCGGCGAGGTCGAGCTTCTTGGCCGCCTTGGTGAGCTGCTCGTCGGTGAGGTCCTTGGCTTTCTCGTCGTACTTCTTCGAGGCGTCCACGAGGTCCAGCGACTGGCTCTGGTTCTTGTCGGTGGCGGCACCGAGGAGCTTCCAGAACTTCCCGGTGAACCGTGAGGCGGTGTTCGACTTGCGCACATGCACACGGTACGTCAGGGAGCTAGGAGTGCCGTCGGTGCCGCGAACTCGACGGTCACCGAATCGGCTGCCGCCCGAAATATCGAGCTGGAGGTCGGGCCGGCCAGAGATGGCGCTGCCGTGGCCGCATCGTGGCGCCCCGACGTGCACCTCGAGGTGCGCAGCACGGGTCTGGCGGAGTACAGCCGCCCGGCCAGGGCCTAGCACTCCGCCAGATCCTCGTGAATAGGCGCGCCCGCATCGCCTGCCCGCCGATGTGGGCGCTCGGGTGTCAAGCGGGCTACCAGGCTAGTTGCCTGCCAGCAGGCCCTTGGCGATATGGGTGACCTGAACTTCGTTGCTGCCGGCGTAGATCATGAGCGACTTGGCGTCGCGCGCGAGCTGTTCGACCCGGTACTCCGTCATGTAGCCGTTGCCGCCGAAGAGCTGCACGGCGTCCATCGCGACGTCTGTGGCGGCCTCCGAACAGTAGAGCTTGATGGCCGAGGCCTCCGCCAGCGAGGGCGTCTTGTTCTCCGACAGGCTCTCGATGGCGTGGAACAACATGTTCCGCACGTTGAGCCGGGCCACTTCCATCTTCGCCAGCTTGAGCTGGATCAGCTGGAACTGGGCGATTTCCTTGCCCCACAGGGTGCGTGTCCTGGCGTAGTCCAGCGAGAGCCGCAGGCACTCCTCGATGACGCCGAGAGCGAGCGCCGCCACCCCGATGCGTTCCATCGAGAAGTTGGCCCGGGCACTATCGCGCCCATCGCCCTGGTCGTTGGTCTCCGACTCGCCCAGGAGCCGGTCCCTGCCGAGACGGACGTTCTCGAAGAACAGTTGCCCGGTGCGTGAGCTGTGGATACCCATCTTGCGGAACGGCTTTGACTGCACAAAGCCCTCCATGCCCTTGTCGAGGACGAAGGTCAGCACCGTGCGGTCGCGCTTGTCGACCGACGGGTCCTTTTCGTCCAGCTTGGCGTAGACGACGACGACGTCGGCATCGGGCCCGTTGGTGATGAAAGTCTTCTGCCCGTTGAGGATGTAGTCCTCGCCGTCGCGCGTGACATATGTCTTCATTCCGCCGAACGCATCAGAGCCCGAATCGGGCTCGGTGATGGCCCACGCGCCCACCTTCTCGTAGGTGACCAGCTCGGGCAGCCACCGCTCCATCTGTGCGGCGGTGCCGCGGGAGGCGATCGTCGGCACGGTTAGACCCATGCTCACGCCCATGCCCGTCACCAAACCCATACAGACGCGTGAGATTTCACTGGTGAGAACGAATCCCATGCCGGCCGACCCGCCGGCGAGCCCCATGACTCCCCCGCCATCGGACTTCTTGGAGTCCTCCAGCGCTTCCCCGGCCGCTAGTGCGGCCTCCCGGGTCTTCTTCTTCTCGATCTGCTTCTGCAGCGCCTCTTTGGCGAGAGCGTCGATACCAAAGGTGGCGAACATCTTCCGGATGATGGGGTACGGCTCCATCTCGCCGGACTCCAGTGCGTCGACGTGAGGTCTGACCTCCTTGTCGATGAACTGGCGCACGGCGTCACGCACCGCAAGGTCAATCGGTGACCAGTCGAGCATGTGTCCTGCTTTCTTCAGTGAAAGTGATCGACATCAGTGGGCCCGGCACAGCGGCTTGTTAGCCGAGCTCCTTGGCCAGCAATTCCTTGAGTCGGGAGACGGAGTTTTCGAGCTCCTCCTGCACTGCCTTGTCGATGGCCGTGCCGATCGCTCCGGTGAGCATCTGCCCGGTGAAGGACGAGTCCACGTTCACTCTGGTGTTGTCCGCGTCGATTTCCTCGACGCTTGACTTGATGATGGCCTCGACGCCGGCCATGCCCGTGCCGCCCAGCTTGAAGGCACCCTTCTTGGCAGACAGCACCTCGTCGGCAGGGGTGAACTCCTGCACGGTCCATTCGACCGTGTTGGCCATGCCCATCAGGGTGACGATTTCGGAGAACTTGGTGCCGACCTTGATGTCCTCGATTGCGGGGACATCGCCCTTGAATCCGGTGTGGATGGTCATCCACTCGTCGTATTTGTTGAGGTCCGGCAACACGGACCAGAGCTTGTCGATGCTGTACGGGAGATCAATGCTGGAGTGCAGCTCGGACATGGGCGAAAGACTCCTTTGTCAGTGGTCTGGCACGGATGATGCCAACAGTTCCGAACGTAACATACATACCCTCTTGTATGTAAGATGCAATTACCGCAGATCTCACACGGCGGGCTGACTAAATGCACGTGTACGACGGTCAAATACCGACAGGCCTGTGGGCACCTGAATCTGATTCGTGGGCTACCGATCGGTAGCCCAGCGCACGTTACATACAACTGTGCCCGTATGTATTACAGTGGCGCTCATGACCACCCCCGAGGGCGCGGGCAACGACGCGGCGCCCCTCGCTGCCGGAATGTCCGAGAACGGGAGACAACAGCCCGTCGTCCCGGAATCTACCTCGGAACCACCGGCCGCGGCGGTGAATTCGCCGCCGAAGAGCGGGGCGATCGATATCGAGATCACCCGCCCGCGGGTCAGACTGAATCCTCCGCCATTTCGCGTGGAGGCCGGGAGGTTTGGCGTCGTTGTCGCCCGGCTCGCTGGATCGGGAGCGCGCCTGCTGACGAAACCCCGGCGCGGAAGAACACTTGAAGTACGCGCCGCACATGAGCTGCGCCGCACCTTCGCACTCATGGGCCCCACCTATGTGAAGCTCGGCCAGCTCATCGCGTCATCCCCCGGTGTGTTCCCGGAAACGTTGTCCAATGAGTTCCGCACGCTTCTCGACAGAGTTCCGCCCGCGCCCCCGGAGTTGATTCGCCAATCGCTGCGTAATCAGTTGGGTGCTGATCCCGCAACAATATTCGCGACATTCGATGACCATCCGTTTGCCTCTGCGTCTATCGCTCAGGTCCACCACGCGACGCTCAAGTCGGGTGAGCGGGTGGTGGTGAAGATTCAGCGGCCGAAGATCCGCACCAGGTTGGCCGCCGACGTTCGGATCATCGGGCGTCTCGCCCGTTTGATCGTCAAGACCGATCTGGGACGCGCGAGCAATGCGCCCGAGATTGTTGAGGACTTTGAGCAGAACCTCAACGAGGAACTTGATTTCGCGGCCGAGGGGCACGCGATGGAGCAGTGGATTGCGAGCCTTGCGGACACCGAGTACGGCGATAAGGTGCGCGTTCCCAAGGTGTTCTGGGAGTACACCACCGAACGTGTACTGACGATGGAATATGTCGAAGGCATCCGGATCGACAACGTCGGCGAGCTTTCCGCGGCCGGATTCGACGGGGTCGGATTAGTCAAGGCCATCGTCTATTCACTGTTCGAGACCGGATTTCACAAGGGACTCTTCCACGGTGATCTGCACGCGGGCAACCTGCTGGTGGACTCGAACGGACGAATCGTGTTCCTGGACTTCGGGATCGTCGGGCGTATCGATGAACGCAGCCGCAAGATCTTCACCGAGATCATGGTCGACCTGTTTGTCAAGAATGATCACGCTGCGGTTAGTCGCGGTATCTACAAGCTCGGCGCGATCGGAGATCGGGGTAAGGCCGTCGACTCCACGACTGCCGCCAAGACGATCTCCGATTTCACCAATCCCCTACAGCAGGCGAAGCTTTCGGCAATCTCGTACGGCCAGCTCGGCAAGCAGCTGGCGGTGATGGCCAAGGAATACGATGTGCGGCTTCCGCGCGAGCTGGTGCTGATCTCCAAGCAACTTCTGTACGTGGAGCGCTATATGAAGCTGCTGGCGCCGGACTGGGCCCTGCTTTCGGATCCGTCGTTCATCGGATACTTCGGGAACATGGTCATCCAGGCCGAGCAGGCACGCATGGAGGAAGCGGCAGCGCGAGAGTCGAAGTAGATCAGTCGGAAAGACTGAGCTTTCCGGGGTCTATTGTGCGCAGCGCCGAGTCGATTGGCGCACCGACCGTCGGTGACTCGACGATGTTCAGCAGCATCGCCTTGGCGCGTCCCCAACGTTGATCGCGAACTTCCTGCGGTGCCGTCATGCTGTTGACCAAGATTCCGCGAACAGCGTCCATCGCGGTGAGCGTGATGTTGCGAATGACACGCAACTCCTCGGCGGTCTGGCTCACCGACTGGCCCAGCGTCGAGAATTGTTGCATAACAATGAATTCAAACTGGTCCATCTGCGCGGACAGTTCGGGATCGGTGCGTGCGGCGATCCACAGCTCCATGGTTGCGACGAACATCGACCCCTGATGCATCCTCCAGAGCGCATCCAGGCAGCGGCTGATGAAATCGGTGTCGCTCTCGCGGTCCAGTGCTATGAGCTCGGAGAGAATTTCCTGGCCCTGTTTGAACGCCAAGTGCCGCACCGATTCTCCAAGAAGTTCGGATTTTGACTGGAAATGGTGCACTAGTGCGCCGCGGGTGACGCCGGCGCGTTGTGCCACACGGGTGGTCGTCGTGCCCGCGTATCCGTAATTGACGAGGCAGTCCACGGTGGCATCAAGGAGCCTGCTGCGCATGGCGGCGCTGCGTTCCTCCTGGGTCCTTCGCCCGGAGCGATGATTGCGGGCGGTCGACCGAGCTGGACTGCCAGCGGTGCGTGTCATTCTTCGGGCCCGCCCTTGCTGTCCTTGATCCCTTCCCTGGCCTGCTGGTACTCCGATATCAAGGCGCCGAAGTAAGTGAGGATTTCCGGGTCGCCCACCGGCTGCCATTCAGGCGCAAGCAGTTTGGTGTATCGCTCAACGTAGAGTAGTTGCTTGCCCACCAGGATGAATTCCTTGGGAAGGATGGCGTCGTGCTCGCGACCCAATGCGGTGAGCTGTCGACCGATCGTGCCGTAGGAGATCTTGCCCAATGAGGTGCCCATGGGGCGGGTCACTTTTCGTAGCGATGCGGCTACCTTGGCGGGGTCGGCACCGGGGTCGATGGCGCCCAGTTTGATCAGTGTTCGCGCGGCCGCCTCATCATCGGGTTCGATGATGAGTGCGCCGATCAGCTCGCGCAACGTTTTGCGGGTCCGCTGATCGAGACGGCCGACAATTCCAAAGTCCAGGAATACGATTCGACCCTCTGGGTCCACCATCAGATTGCCGGCGTGCAGATCGCCATGGAAGGTGCCCGCGGCGAACGCCGAGTCGAAAAGAGTAAGCATGAGGGTCTTGACCACTTCCGGGCCATCGAATCCGGCCGCGCGGATCTCATCCGCGTTGTCGATCCGGATGCCCTCGACATACTCCATGGTGAGTACTTTTTCGGTGCATAGCTCCGAATAGAGCTGAGGTACACGCACTTTCGGAGCGTACTTGGAGCCGGCAAGGCCAGCGGTCCAGTCACGCATGGCCTGTGCTTCCAGGGTGAAATCGAGTTCCTCCGCGAGGTTGGCCTCGAAATCTTGCATCACCTCGTAGATGTTCGACATCCGGCCCATCTCGGTGAGTTCCAGACCACGAGCGATTTGTTTGAGGATCTGCAGATCGGCGGCGAGTCGGGTGCGGATCGCGGGGCGCTGGATCTTGACGACGACCGCGGTGCCGTCCCTCAGCGTTGCCTTGTGTACCTGAGCGATCGACGCTGAAGCGAACGGAACCTCATCGAATGAGGCGAATACATCCTCGGGTTGTGCGCCGAGCTCGGCGGTAAGCATGGAACGGATGGTCTGTGGATTCGCCGGCGGCACCTGATCGAGCAGCGACCGAAACTCCGCGGAGAGGTCTTCGGGAAACATCCCCGGAGATGACGCGATGAGCTGTCCGAACTTGACGTAGGCGGGGCCGAGTTCGGCAAAGGACCGGCGCATTTCCTTGGCGACGACCTGACGCAGGTCGCGCTCCGTGGGGCGTTGGCTCAGGATGCGTGATCCGGCTTTGAGGAGCTGTCCCGCCGTCGCAGCCAGTCGATCGAACTGAATCTCGGCGGAAACCGGATCAAGCTTCCGGGGCCGCCGTGGCTGATCGGATGTATCGCTCACCGCGACTCCCTTCATTCTCACCTCATCGTCGCTATCGGTGAGACATTACCGACAAACCGGTATGTATGTTAATCAAATGCCAGGAGTGTCGAGCGATGACGAACGAGGAAGGGCCTAGCGGTTCAGGGCGCGTTCGACCTGGGCGATCCGGCCGTCGGCGAAGTCCAGCACGATCTTCGTGGGGTAAAGCGCGACCTTGAGTACGCGAATGAGCGGGTTGACGACGTCGATGAGGGTCTCAAGACTCGTCATCGTGTTAGCCAGGGTCGAGGTGGTCTTGGCGAGATCGTTCAAGGTGAGGTTAAGCGAGTCCAGGGAGTCGTCCAGCCGCTCCAGGCTGGAGTCAAGGTGGTCGAGCATTGAACCCACTCGGTCGGTGAGGTCGTGCACCTCGACGGCCATCGATTCGATGTGTCCGACGGTGCCGTCGATGTTGAGCGCGACGTTGGCCAGCTTGCGGATCTTGCGGGCCGGCGCGGGCCGATTCCCGTTACCGGTATAGACCTCCGCCATTGGAGTCACCTTTCCGTTGCGCTCAGCCTAAGTGACGGGTTCGCGGTCGCCCACCGGCTACCCCGCTGAGCGGCCGTTTGATGCACTTTTGTGACCGGGCTCACATAGCCATGCCGCATCTGCTCAATGGGCAGATACCCGCGCTGACGCGTGCGAACCCGCTCGTCGTCCGAAGAATGAGGCTTCGCCGAGCCTGGTTCCGCTGCTGTAACCCTTGCCGTCCTGAGCAATGTTCGACGCGCTGGCGCCCGCAGCGTAGAGACCCGCGATCGGCTCACCGGCCGCGGTGAGTACACGGCCGTCCGCGTCTGTACGAAGACCGCCGAGTGTGAACCCGGCATAAATCGCCTTGCCAAGGGTCAGGTCGAACGCGCCCCAGGGGCCGGTTCCCTGCGCGGCAAGGTATTTCGGGTGTTTGTGGAAGTCCGGGTCCTCTCCCCTGTCGGCATGCTCGTTGTACCGCTGCAAGGTCTTCTCCAGATTTCCCGCCGGGATGCCCAGCGCCGCTTCCATTTCCGCGATGGTCTCCCATCCGTCGATGAATGGCGTCAACGGCAGCGTCGGTCGATCCATGTGTTCGGAATCGATGATCAGGTATGCCGCACTGTCGGGCTGGTCCATCACGAATCCGGAGGTCCGGGAATGGTAGGAGTCCTCGGCGACAAACCGTTCACCGTTCTTGTTGACGATGATTCCAGTGAGTAGGCCTGAGGGAGGGTAGACCGGAGCCGTTACGAAGATCTGGTTCATGTTGCGGGTATCGGCGCCCGCGGAGACCCCGAGTCTGATGCCCAGCCCGTCGTCGTAAGTGCTACCGAGTACGAACGGTTTCTCGGCGAGCTTGGGCGTGTACTCGGCCACCATAGCGGGGTTCATCACGAATCCTCCCGCCGCGATGATCACCGACTTGGCCCGTATCGCACCGGTTTCGGCGAAATGCTTCCAGGTGGCGCCCACGACCGCGCCCGCCTCATCGAGGATGAGCCCCGTGGCGCCGGTCTCGTAACGAATGGGCACGCCGAGTTCGCCGGCACGCTGGGCGAGCAGGTCCACGACCATGCCCGCACCACCGGTGTCGCCCGGTTTGGGGACCTTATGCCCGCGCGGCGCGGGCACCGCTTCGTCGCGGTAGGGCCACACCAGCTCGTTTCCCGTGAACATCAGCCCCTCGGTATTGGGCTGGATAACAGCCTTTTCCGGGTAGAAGCTGCGTTCGAACTGAAAACCCAGTGCCTCAAGCCAATTGAAATGCTCGACGCTCCCGTCGCAGTACAGTCGGATCTTCTCCGGATCAGGATCCGGCGATACCGCCATCAGGTACTTGTACATCTCGTCGGCGCTGTCGGCGTGTCCGGTGGCCTCTTGAACGGCCGTGCCGCCGCCCAGGTAAAAGTGCCCGCCAGCCATCGCGGTGGTTCCGCCCGCGGAGGCGGCACGTTCGAGCGCGAGCACCCGCGCACCGGCCTCGGCGGCCGCGACGGCCGCGCATCCACCGCCCATGCCAAAGCCGATGACGAGCACTTCTACCTCGTCAGACCACTCCGTGATGTTCTGGACCGCTACGGTTTCCGGTATCGCTACAGTCATGCCTGCTCACTCTTGATGTAGTCGTAGAACGCCCGGATTTCGGGCGGGACGAAGGCCAGTTCCATGTATGGCAAGGCGGCCGCGGGTGCCGATAGGTAGGCAAATCGCATGCCACCGGGCATCACGCCGTCCTGTACCACTTCCATGCCGCGTGTCGCGGCGTGAGCGAGCGCCGCGTCGAGGTCGGCTGGCTCCAGGCAGACGTGGTGCAGTCCCGCGGGATGGCGTTCCAGAAACTCGGTGTAGATACTCGTCCCGCTGACCGGGAGGACCAGCTCGAGCTGCATGTCATCCAGATAGCTCAGCGCGATGGTCGCGGTGAAATCGGCCGGTGCGCCGCGATAGGTGCACGTGTCCGGACCGAAACGCACATCTGGAATCCGTGTCCATTTTTTGACCCCGAATACGGTGCTGAGCATGCTCTCCGTCGCATCGAGATCATCAGTAACCCAAGCAATTTGGGTGACATGTCCAAATCCCGATACATCCGGCGGCATTGCCGATGTGGTCATGGGCCGATAGTAGCGTCCGCTGTGACGTGGGCTACCTCAGCCCGCCGTATAGGCCTGTGTGGTGCGATCGGCCATGCTTCGGGCCTGCGCTGCGTCCATGCCGGAGGCGACGGCCGCGGCGTACCACCGCTCGCTGGATCCGGTCATGAACGCACGCCCCTCATCGCCGGCCGCCCACGCCGCTCCCTCCTCGGGAGTTATCCGATCGTTGGGCGACGCGATGTATCCGGCCAGGCCGAGAAGCCCGGAATCCCAACCGACTCCGACAGCTCCGGGGCCGAACTGCAGCCAGTGCTCATCATCGTCGTTGATGTCGGAGACGTGTTCCAGCGTGAAGGTGGCCCGATCGCCGGACTCGGGCGTGATCATCACCTCTATCCAGCTGGTGACTCCCATGGCTTCCCAGGATGCGCTGAACGAATGAGGTGCGTCGCACGCTAGCACTGTTCCAGATGCGTTGCCCTCCAAGGAGTAATGACCCCCCAGGCGCAGGTCCCCGGTGATCGGCAGGAACCAGCGCGGGATGCGTTCGATATTGGTACAGGCATCCCACAGGTCCTCGGCATCGGTGCCGTAGGTCTGACTGACAGTCACGATGCGTGCCGCGCGCGCCTCGAATGTCGTGGTGCCGACGGTACGGCGGACGGCGTTGAGCTGGTGTTCGACATCTATCACGAGGCATTCTCCTTGTGCGTGTTGGTTGTGCGGCGTCGACGCTTGCCGCGAGCGATTTCGGTGCCGAGCGCATCCAGATGTGGAGTCCAGTTGCGGCGAAAGGTGTCCAGCCAGCGATCCACCTCGCGCAGCGGTGCGGTGTCCACGCTGTAGAGACGGCGGGTTCCCTCGATACGAACTGTTGCGAATCCGTTGTCGCGCAGTACCTTCAGGTGTTGTGAGACGGCCGGCTGGCTGATCGCGAATTCTGAGCGGATTACCTCGGCGACGGCACCGGAGGTCATCTCCCCCGCGTGAATCAGCTCCAGAATGCGGCGGCGCACCGCGTCTCCGAGTATGTCGAAGGCGTGCACACCGCGATATTAGAAGAACACACTTATATAAGTCAAGGATGAAATACTAGCCCCAGGTGAGTGGGTCGAGCTGTAGGTAGAATTCCAATCGACCGGGGTCCGTAGGTGTTCCGTAGCTGTCCAGGAACCGTGCGTGCACCGTGCCCGCGCGAGTGTCTTCGGACCAGGTCTCGCGGGAATTGGCGAAGAGCAGTGCGAGATCGGCATGTCGGTCAGCCAGCCCAAGCCTGCCGAGATCGATGAATCCGGCCACCGTGAAATCGCCCGGAACGATGAGGATGTTCGGCAGGCACAGGTCGCCGTGGCACACGACTAGGGCGCCGGGTTCCTGGGTGAGGCGTTCAGGAAGCTCGGCGGTGACGCGGGCCAGGAGCTCGGCCGCGGGAATCTCGCGGTCCCGGTCGGGCAGGAAGTCCGCGTTGACGGCGTCGCGGGCCACCACGTCGCGCGCCAGCGCCATGGTGGCGGCGAGATCCCGCGTGAAGGGACAGTCTGCTGTCGGTATTGCGTGCAGCCGCCGCACCACGTCGGCGATGGCAGACCACGCCCCGTGCAGTTCCTCCGGGTGGAGCTGATCGGCGGGTACACCCTCGACCGCCGAGGTGACCAACAGCGGACCGCCGGGCCCTGTTGTCCATTCAAGAACGGTCGGGCACGGGACATCTTGAGTGCTAAGCCATTCGATGCGATCGCGCTCGCCCTCGAGGTCGTCGCCGCCCACTTTCGCGTAGCGCGAGCGATCGGGCGACCGGTAGACCAAGGCTCCGGACTCCCCCGTAGTGACGGGTACCCAGGCCGAGAGATCGATTAAACGCCCGTCCAGGCCGAATCGAGCCGGTGTGCGACATCGATCGTGCGGGCCGCCATGGCCTTGGGGTTGTCGACCTCGTTGGCGACGTATTTGGCGATGAACCGGCTGATGAGCTGGTCAACCCCCGCCAAGATGCGTAGCAGCTCCCCGCGGATGGTGGTGGAGGACACATCGACTGTGATGTCCGAGGGGCCGGGCGGTGCAACATCGATGATCAGCTGCAGCGGCGCGGCGGCGCGGGCGGTCGCCTTGAGGTTGATGTTGCCCGCGACGTTGAACCGGCTCTTGTCGAGTTTCAGGTCGATCAAGAGATCGATGGCCAGCGGCACCTGGATGTCGAAGGTGATGATTTCCCCGGCGTTCCGGGTGACGATCGGGTCCAAGATCTGAACCTTCGCGGTAACCTTCGCGATTTTGCCAGGCCCTTGGGCCATGGGGCCAACCTCGAACGGCTCGCCGGCGATCGACGCGACCGCGGCCCTTACCCGGGCTTCGCTGACGGCTATCTCGAAGAACGCCCTGCCGAACTCCTCGTAGGAGAGGTACTGGTGGACACTTGCCTCGCTATCCATAGTGAGAGATACCGTCTCATGGACGGGGCCGGAAGTGTGAACTGTCGGGGTGTCCGTGTGTCAGAAACCCCGAACGCCCGACGATCGAAACGATCGTCGCATCAGTAGCAAACATGTGACGGATGTTACGTTGCACGTAAGTAGCTAGATATCGCATGTACGGCTATATGTGGCTGGCGCGGGCACCGCACGTGTTGGCCGGGACCCGGCTGGACTGAGTTGTGGTGGCTCTGAGCGAGCTCGCCAGTGGTGATGGCCCGGCGGACGTAGGCCCTTCTTCTTCGATCGTGCGGCCAAACTCCTGCATACGCAAGGGGTTGCGGTGTACCAGTGTCTCGACCTGCTCCCGCTCAATCCGCACGACGGCGACCTCGCCGACCGCGTACGCGCCACCGATTACTGGCTGGCGCGTCAGCGTGCTCTTCCCGAAAAGGAGCCCTCGTCGAGGGTGTCCACCGATATCCTGGGGCCGTCTTCGGTGGCCGCCTTGTCTCAGAGGATGTAGAGCATCTCCTGGTAGGTCGGCAGCGGCCAGAGGTCGTCGGCCACTATCCCCTCGAGCACGTCGGCAGCGGCGCGCACCGCATCCATCGCGGGCAGCAGGCTCTGGGCGTGCTCTGCCTCCTCCAGCGCGGTGGTCGCGAAATCACTCTCGACCCCCTTTCTGAGGTCGGCGAGCGCGTTGACCAGATCGGAGATGGGAGCAGACACGTCCTCCAGCAAGGTGGTGCTGGGTTCAACTCCGGCGGCCTTCAGTGCGGCGACGTTCTGGGCGATCTCGGTCTGGTAGCGCACCGCCGCGGGGAGCACCACCGTCAAACCCAGCTCCAACGACAGCTTCGCCTCGACGTGAATGGTCAGTGCGTACTGCTCGAGACCGATCTCGTAACGGCTGTGCATCTCCCGGTCGTTGAAGACCTTGTACTTGTCGAACAGCGCGAGGGCGTCCGGCTTGATCAGCTCGGGCAGCGCGTCCAAGGTGGTCTTCAGGTTCGGCAGGCCGCGAACGGCCGCCTCGGTCTGCCACTCTTCGGAGTAGCCGTCGCCGTTGAATACCACCGCACCGTGTTCGGTGATGATGTCGGTGAGGAGCTGCTGAACGGCCTCGTCGAAGTCTGTGCCATCGGCGACCTCCTTCTCCAGGACGGTGGCGATGTAGTCCAGCGATTCGGCCATGATCGTGTTGATCGTGACCATCGGCGCTGCCACGGTCTGCATCGATCCCGGTGCGCGGAACTCGAAGCGGTTACCGGTGAAGGCGAACGGGCTGGTGCGGTTGCGGTCGCCCGGATCGGTAGGCAGGACCGGGAGCGTGTCGACACCGATAATCATGCTGCCCTTGCCTTTTGACGAGGTTGCCGCACCCTTGGCGATCTGCTCGAAGACATCGGCCAGCTGATCGCCGAGGAAGATCGAGATGATGGCCGGCGGGGCCTCGTTCGCGCCGAGGCGGTGATCGTTGGTGGCTGAAGCCACTGAAACCCGTAGCAGCCCACCAAATTTGTGCACGGCCCGGATCACCGCAGCGCAGAAGACCAGGAACTGTGCGTTCTCGTGCGGTGTGTCGCCCGGCACTAGCAGGCTGCCGAACTGCGAGTTCCCCAGCGAGAAGTTGACATGTTTGCCCGAACCGTTGACGCCGGCAAAGGGCTTCTCGTGGAACAAGCACTCCATGCCGTGCTTCTTGGCGATCGTCTTGAACGTCGTCATGAGCAGCTGCTGGTGGTCCGAGGCGATATTGGCGCGCTCGAACATCGGGGCGATCTCGAACTGGCCGGGCGCGACCTCGTTGTGCCGGGTCTTGGCCGGGATGCCAAGTTTGAACAGTTCACGCTCTGTATCCATCATGAAACCGAGGACACGCTCGGGCACCGCGCCGAAGTAGTGGTCGTCGAACTCCTGACCCTTCGGCGGCTTGGCGCCGAACAACGTGCGACCGGCGTTGATCAGGTCGGGGCGAGCCAGGAAGAAGTGACGGTCCACCAGGAAGTACTCCTGCTCCGGACCGCAGAACGACACGACGTGATCAAAGCTGCTGTGGCCGAAAAGTTTCAGGATGCGCTCGGCGTGCTCACCCATCGCCTGCTGACTGCGCAGCAGCGGGGTCTTGTGGTCGAGAGCCTCACCGGTCATCGACACGAACACGGTCGGGATGCACAAGGTGTTGCCGTTGGGGTTTTCGAGGATGTACGCGGGGCTGGTGACATCCCAGCCGGTGTATCCCCGCGCCTCGAAGGTGTTGCGCAGGCCGCCGCTGGGAAAACTGGAGGCATCCGGCTCGCCCTGGATCAGGGTCTTGCCCGCGAACTCGGCCAGGGTCGCACCGTCGCTGACGGGTTCGAGGAAGCTGTCGTGCTTCTCCGCGGTCAGACCGGTCAACGGGTAGAAGACGTGCGCATAGTGCGTCGCACCCTTCTCAAGTGCCCAGTCCTTCATCGCCGAAGCGACGGCATCGGCGACGGCCGGGTCCAGCTTGGCTCCCTGCTCGATCGTGGCGGTCACGGACTTGTAGACCGACTTGGGAAGCCTCTGTTGCATCACGGCCTTGCTAAAGACGTTCGCGCCGAACACCTCACCCGGCTCTTCACCGACCACGAAGCTGATTGCCGGGGGCACGTAGGCCTCGACATTATTGATCGCCTGCAGCCGGACAGCATTTCCGCTCATTGACTTCCTATCGCTGTGACGTGCCCGCATCCGATTCGCGGGCGACCAACGTGGCTACGTTAGGGACAATCGATAACCGGCATGTTTCCCGTACATCAACAGCAGAATGCCGGGCTGTGGGTTTCCTCCGCGCATGCCGTGCCGTTTTCGGCTCGTGCCGAGTACTTCACGCAGACGCAACATGTGGGAGCTGCATTTGACATATCTGCTGCGCATTCTTCTGGCCGCGGCTCTTAGGCCGTGCACCTTTCAGAGCCGCCAAGGAGGAATGCCGCTAGTGGATGGTTTCCCAACAATGGGTGTCCCGAATACTGGGGATACTGCGTGGATGCTGGCCAGTGCCGCGTTGGTGTTATTGATGACGCCCGGTCTGGCTTTTTTCTATGGCGGCATGGTCCGCGCGAAGAACGTGCTCAACATGATCATGATGAGCATCAGTGCGATGGGTTTGGTGACGGTGCTGTGGGTGCTTTACGGGTACTCGCTGGCGTTCGGCAATGACGTGTCGGGCTTGTTCGGTGATCCGGCGCAGTTCTTTGGGCTCAAGGGTTTGATCGGCGGCAATGGCGCTGAGGCGGTGGCCGCTGATCCGGCTAATGCTGTGGATGCGGTCGCGGCGGTCAATATCCCGTTGGTGGGAACCATCCCGGCCACAGTGTTTGTGGCGTTTCAGTTGATGTTCGCGATCATCACGGTGGCGTTGATTTCCGGTGCGGTTGCTGATCGGTTGAAGTTTGGTTCGTGGTTGTTGTTCGCGGGTTTGTGGGTCACGGTGGTGTATTTCCCGGTGGCGCATTGGGTTTTCGCGTTCGATGGCGTGGCTGCGGAAAAGGGTGGCTGGATCGCTAACCAGCTCAAGGCAATCGATTTCGCTGGTGGTACCGCGGTGCATATCAATGCCGGTACGGCTGGTTTGGTGTTGGCGTTGATGCTGGGTAAGCGCAAGGGCTGGCCCGGGACCCCGATGCGTCCGCATAACCTGCCGTTCGTGATGCTCGGCGCGGGTTTGTTGTGGTTTGGCTGGTACGGGTTTAACGCCGGTTCGGCAACGAGCTCTAATGGTTTGGCGGGCTCGACGTTTGTCACGACCACGGTGGCTACCGCCGCGGCGATGCTGGGCTGGCTGCTCACCGAGCGTGTGCGCGATGGGCATGCGACCTCGCTGGGTGCGGCCTCGGGAATTGTGGCCGGTCTGGTGGCGATCACCCCGTCGTGTTCGTCGGTGAATGTTGTTGGTGCTCTTGCTATTGGCGTCATCGCGGGTATTTTGTGTGCGCTGGCCGTCGGGCTGAAGTACAAGCTGGGATTTGATGACTCGCTCGATGTTGTCGGTGTGCACCTTGTCGGCGGTATCGTCGGCACCTTGCTCATCGGTTTGTTCGCCGCACCCGAGACCGGCGCGGCTGTGGCCGGCCTGTTCTACGGCGGCGGACTAGAGCAGCTATGGCGTCAAGCCGCTGGCGCCGGGGCGGTTCTGCTCTATTCGGCGATAGGCACCGCTATCGTTGCTGTCATCGTGAAGTACACCATTGGCCTGCGCATTAGCGACGAGGGAGAAGCGGCAGGAGCCGACGAATCCCAACACGCAGAAGGCGCATACGACTTTGTCGCACTCGGCGTCGGATCAGTCATCGGGAATTTCGGAGTCTCGCAGACAGAGGGACGCCCCCTCATCTCCAATAGAGAGGCATGAGGGACATGAAACTCGTTACGGCGATCGTCAAACCGTTCACGCTCGAGGACATCAAGACCCAACTCGGACAAACCGGTAACCCCAGCATGACGGTCAGCGAGGTGCAGGGCTACGGCCGGCAGAAGGGCCACACCGAGGTGTACCGCGGCGCCGAATACTCGGTCGACTTCGTACCGAAGGTCAAGATCGAGGTCCTTGTTGACGATGATGCTGTCGACAAGGTCGTTGAGGTCATCGTGACCGCCGCACGCACCGGCAAGATCGGCGACGGCAAGGTATGGGTGAGCCCGGTTGACTCGGTGGTGCGGGTGCGCACCGGCGAACAGGGCGCCGACGCTCTCTAACAGTTCGCATAACGCCGGATGATATTTGCGCTCAGTTGGTTTCGTTCCCCGGCCACTCGGCGCCCGTGCAGCGCTCTATTACGGATAGTCGTGCGGTCCGTCGTGTGAAGGCCGTCTCTACGCACTAATGTCACCAAGGGTGGAGAGACATACCATCGTCTTTGGCAAAGACGCGCTGGCGATCCGGATCGCGGAGGAACTCTGGACCGCTGGTGTCGTCGTCGCCGCGTTGGACAGCGTCGGCGGTTTAGGCGAGGTGGAGATCGCAGGCGCCGCAGCGATCGTGTGTGCCGGGTCTGATGATGCCCAGAACCTCGAAATCGCCCTGCTGGCCCGACAACTCAACCCGGCAGTGCGTGTGGTTATCCGTATGGTCAATGACGTACTTCGCGAGGCCGTCGCGGTGGACGGTGGGCCGGGTGCGGTGCTCGGTGTCGCCGATCTGGCGGCTCCTTCGGTAGTCGAGGCCTGTCTGCGCCGTACGACCCACACCATCACGGCGGCCGGCACGGACTTCATCATTTCCGGCACCGATGCGCCGCGTGACGGTACGTTGCGCGAGTTGTACGGCGACCTGGCCCCGGTTGCCGTGGTGCACGGGCACGGCTCGTCCACTCCCGGCCAGGTGGTGGCGTGCCCTGGCCGGGATTTGCGGGTGCGCCGCGGCGACTGGACAGCCATGATCGGAACCGTCGACGGGCTCGCCGCCCAGGGAATTACGCCGACATCAGGCATGGCGTCTTCCCGGGGTCGGCGCTCTGGGGTGTCGCGGCTACTGCTCGGCATCCGTGCCTTCCGGGAGGATATGAACCCAATTTTCTTCCGCGCCCTGGGGATTGCGATGGCCTTGTTGGCCGGGGCCACGGTGCTACTGCGGTACACGTATCAACGGCCCGGAATGAGTTACGTAGATGCGCTGTACTTTTCGACCGAAACAATCGCGACTGTGGGCTACGGGGACTTCAGCTTCGCCAACCAGCCGACCTGGTTGCGGTTGTTCAGCATCTTCCTGATGTTCGCCGGGATTGCGACCACGGCGGTGGTCATGGCGTTCGTCGTGGACCTGCTGCTGTCGCAGCGCATCGCCCAGAATTCGGGACGGCGTAAGGTCCGGAATCTCACCAACCACGTCATCGTGGTCGGCCTGGGGTCATTCGGCATCCGGGTGGCGCAGGACCTGAAGGCCGCCGGGCACGATGTCGCCGTGATCGAACAGTCCGAGAACAACAGGTATCTGGCGACTGTCGCCAATCTGGGGATCCCAGTCATATTCGGCGACGCGACCCTGCCGCAGACATGGGATGCGGCGCAGATCGATGGGGCGCAGGCGGTTGCGGTGCTCACCCACGACGATATGGTCAATATCGAGACCGGCATCGTGTTGCGGAACCGGTTGGGCGCCAGATGGTCTGACGTCCCGGTGGTGCTGCGCATCTTCGACCGCAATCTCAGCACTGCGGTGGCTCAGCGGTTCGGGTTCGGTAACGTCCGCTCAACCGTCGACCTCGCGGCGCCGTGGTTCATCGGTGCCGCCATGGGACTGCATGTGCTGAGCACGTTCTCGGTCTGTCAACAATCCTTCACCGTCGGCGGGGTTTTCGTGGAAGACCGCAGTGAGCTGGACGGTATGCGGATGGCCGACCTATCGACGCAGACAAGGGTTGTAGCGATCAGCCGGAACGGTGCGCCAATCCGGCTGCACCCGCGTCGAGACACGCGGCTGGGGGCTGGGGATACCGCCTACGTCGTCGGACCGTACCGCGAGCTGCTGGAGACACTCCGCATGGGGCGTGCGGCCAATCTGGTGTGACGATCCCACCGCCGCGTTTTGGCTGGCCGCGGCTACCGGCGAGCCCGAAGCAATCGAGACTCTGGCCCAGGCCGCGGTTTCCACTCTCGCCCGATGGCGCAACGAATGGATCGCCCGCCCCGAGATCGCGGTGTCGCTACAGCTGACCGGAATGCGCCCGGTGACCGACCGAATTGCCACGGTCGGTCACCTACACCACGCAGTGATGCCAGCGGTCGCGGGTACGGCTCCTGGCCGTAATTCATCCGGCGGAGAGGAAGCCACCCACTGGCGTAACGCAATCAGCACCGACAACTCGCTCCGGGACATGATCACCGGCCGATGCGTACTACTGGTCACAGACTCGACCCCTACCCGATGGCCCATCACCGTCGCCGCCGCTCACCTGCGAAAGGCCGGAGCCCGAACGGTACTGCCACTGCTCATCCACCACCCAGCCTGACCCTGCTTGAACTGGCATTGATTCAGAAGCTAAAAATCCCTCCGTCAGAAGGGATTTTTGGGCTCCCACGCCGGCAACTCACGCTGCGGTACGGATGCCCTCGGGGCCAGCAGCGACTCCCCCCGAGGGTCGTCTCGTGACACAACGAAACGGTCGTTGCGGATGCGTGCACGAAGACAGGGGGAATCGAGTTCCCGGTGGTGCCATACTCGTATCGCGGAGGTGCCTGCCAGTGTCCGATACACGATTGGCCGCGCTCACGGCGCGTGTCGAGTACACCGATCCGATGATGCGTGCCCGCACGGCGATCGTCGGCGGTCTCGTCTTGCTTGGGCCGACCCTGCTGGTCGTTCTCAAGCTGCTCGATGCCGCACCGACAGCGATCATCGCTGCGGGTGGTGCCGCACTCACGCTGGCGTTCGTGTTGCGGTTCTTCGGACCGGCCGCCAGCCACCGGGCGTCGGTGCGGTTGGGCATCATTGATGACCATGTGGTGATCGGTGACGAGGTCATCGGTCACCAGGATCTCGTGCGCCCGCTGGCAGAGGTCATCTCCGTCGAGATCAGTGGCACCGTGGCCGACCGCACCCTGATACATCCCGGCGCCGGGATGTATCAGGTGGCGGGCTCGGAGTACCTCACTATTGGGTTTCGGCCTCGCGACGTCGGCCCATCGGTTCCCGTGCAGACCGTCGAGGTGGCGGCAAACGCGGCCGACCCGGTGACCGAGATCATCATCCGGGCACTGCACGACGTCGCCCCCGCCGATGTGAAGTCACCTACCGAGCCGCCGCTATCCCCTACTGCAGCCTCACCGGCGGCCGACGAGCGGTTGTGGGGTGTTGCCCGCCAGATCCACGATTCGGTGCTCGCCGCGTACGGCTGCTACGAACTGGACCCGTCGCTGTTCCTGCGCTACCCCGGCGTCACCGACGTGACCCGCGAACCGGTGATGGACTTCCAGATCGCACTGGCCGAGGCTCAGGCGCTGCGCACCGACACCTATCCCGGCGACCCCGCATTGGCTGGCCGCTACCGTGTCGCGGTCGATACCCTGCGCCGAACGTGGGCGCGCTGCGAAGCCGACGGTAAATCCGCCGCGCTCGATGATCTGCCACCGTCGACACGTGACGATCTAGCCACCGCAGGCAAACTGCTGGCCCATGCCGAGAGCGCCTCGTACGGTGCCGAAAAGGCTGCTTACCTGCGACGTGTTCAGGACATCGTGGCCCGGCTGTCGGAGCGTGGTGTCGTACACCCGCCGCCACAGGTCACCGTGGCGATCGAGGCCGCCGCCCGTCGGGCGCTGGAGGCCTGACCGTCAGCTCGCCGGGCCGAGGTACTGACCCGTGCGCAACTCGTAGAGGAGGCTGGCGTCGGAGTCGGCGTGCTCGTACGCCACCCGCGCCACCGGCCACGACGGATTCGGGCGCGACCGCGGAAAGATCGTCACCGACAGCTCCCGCCGGTCGACGTCGTCGACACCCGACCGGCGGGCGGCGTCGTCGAGTATGGCGCGCAGCCGCGTCGGGTCGACGTCGTAGAGGACGAATGGGGTGGGCGTGGAGTCGGCGGCGCCGACGTTGCGTTCGACGGGGAACTTGCCTGCAGACACTTCGATCTTGCGTTTCTGATCGCCGATATTCGCCTCGACGCCGAAACTCCCGTACTGAGTCGAGGAGGCGTAGAACCGGAAGTTGCTGAGCATCGCTTCTGCACCCGGAGGCCACTGTGCGGCAAGCACTTCCGGCACCCTCCGCATCGTTTCAGCGACGTCGGTGACATCCCACCACGGCGCGACGGTGCCGTCCGGCAGCACCTCGACGACGACACCGCTCGCCATGGTCAGCCGAAGGCGCAGCTCACGTCCCGCGTCGGCATCGAGCCGCCGCAGCACGATTGATCGCACCTCACCGGTGCCGGTCGGAAACATCGCCGAGGCCCGCGTTGCGACGTCGCGAATATCGAGAGCGGCGAAATCCCGGTCGGTGAATATGTTTCTGCTGCGCGCGTCGTTGCGGGTGTCGACCTCCGGATCGCTCATACCGAACGTCTTCGTGTAGCGGTGATGGATGTAGCGGTCACCCCCGCGGTGCGCGTCGACGGTCCAGCCTCCGATGTCGGACGACACGAGCAGTAGCGTCGACAACGCCTCGGGGTCGACGCTGCGGACGTGAGCGAGCGCGGTTTCCCACAGGTCGACGGCCGTGGAATCGTCCTGACGCTCACCGACCGACGGCACCGCGGTGGCGACCGACCGGGGCAGCGACAACGCGAACACGCGCGACGGGACAGCGATCAACACTGCGAGTGCGACAGCCAGGGCGACAGCTCCCGAGAGCGCTGCCCGCGCCGGAGGCCGACCGGAAAAACTAGGTGTGACCGTGTTTCCGGGTGCGGGCACGTCGCGGGCAGCAAGACTGACCTCTTCACCCAACGCCATGCGACGCACCTGCTCGTCCGACATCGGCAGGCGCAGCGTCACCTCCCGCGCCAGGTCCCCCCTCGGTGCGACGGTCCCGATGAGCACAGCTTCGTCGTCACCACCGAGCGGATCGGCGCTCCGATCAATCGCCGTTGCCCGGAACGGGACGTCAACGAGACCCAGGCCCAACCCCCGCTCCGGCGGGCGGATCGCGACGGCGATACCGGCCACGACCAGGGGAATGGCGATCAGCAGCCAGGCCAGGGTGCTAAAAGCCGCGATCCCGATACCCGACCCGAGCAGCACTCCGGCGAGGCCACCGCGAAGAAACGGACGGGCGGACACCCGTCCGAGACTATCCGCACCACCAATCCCGAGGTGCTGCCGACGCTGCATTCGGAGACGCATCATGATGACTGCGCGGTTGCCGACCCACCTGCCACGTCCAGACTTCACGAGTTCCTCCTCCAGGCTGTGGCCCCCTGGTATGCCTGGACGTCGCGTGACCGTTCACCACACGCAGAGTTGTACGCGCCGATTTGGTGACCAGCGCTTCTGCCGCCGCCGCTTACCGTCGGCTTTTCCTGCCTTCGCTCTTCACCCCGGTAAGACATGGTGCCGTTGGGCAAGGTGATGACCCCGATAATCGGTCAAGCGGAGCCTCGCACCTATGGTCGACGAGTTGGTCCCCCACAGAGAAGCAATTGGGACACGAAAATCCCCTCCGACCTAGGTCAGAAGGGATTTTGTTGTCGGGCTGACAGGATTTGAACCTGCGACCACTTGACCCCCAGGAAGTAGTGGTAGTGCATCTGCGCAGGTCACCGGCGGTCTTCGCTACTGGGACGCGAGGGGCGACGTTCATGGACGTGCGGGTCGCTCGGCATCGCGCATAACGTGTGGTCCCTAAGTGGTCCCAGCGCAACCTCCCCCGACGGCCCCTGGGAATCATCTCTAGCTGATATCAGTTAAAGCTGATAGTATCCCATTGTGCGGAAATGGGAGGTCGATCTGACCCTCATCGAAGCGTGGATCGACACCCTCGATGACGAGGAATACGACAACGTGATTGCGGCTCTTGAACAACTGGAGGAACACGGACCCGTCACGCGCCGACCATTCGTGGACACCCTCGAAGGATCGGAGCACCCGAACATGAAGGAGCTTCGACCACGCGCCACGAAAGGCGGAGCCCACATACGAGTGCTCTTCGCCTTCGACATCCAGTCTCGGGCGATCATGCTGGCCGCCGGAGACAAGGCAGGAAATTGGACCAAGTGGTATTCGACGAACATCCCCATCGCCGATCGCCTGTTCACCGAACACCAAGAGAAGCTATTGAAGGAGGCTGACGCGGCCAAAGCCGCCAAGCCGAAGACAAGAAAGGGGAAGAAACGATGACCACGCTTGATGACCTTCGACGTCGCCGGCCGGGCAACCGTGCCCGCATCGACACAATCAAGGACGAGATGGATCGCGAGGTTGCGCAGTACCGCCTCCGCGAGCTGCGTGAAGACGCTGGTTACACCCAGACCTCCCTCGCAGCAGCCATCGGCGTTGGACAGAACCGCGTTTCCCAGATGGAGCACGGCAACCTGGGCACCAGCCGCGTCGACACCCTCCGCAAGTACGTCGAGGCCACCGGCGGCGAGCTGGAGGTCGCGGTGAAGCGCCCAGACGGGTCTCGCGTCTTACTGAGCCTCTAGCATCCGCCGACGGCCCACGGCCTTGGGCTCCACACGCTCGTCAGCGCGACTCGATCGGCCATCCGGGCCGCATTGACCGAGCGGCATCCAGGTTTTCCTGCTGCTCAAAGTAATTGGCAAGGCTGAGCTGTTGCTCTTTGCGCCCGAGCCTTGTGCATCGTGCCCGGCCTAATGGGCGCACGCCCGGAACGTCGATCTCCTCGGGGACGGTCAAGGTCGCGGTGAACCCTTCCCAGCCTGGGTCAGTCGATCTCCAGTGAACGCAAGTGTTCATCGGTGGTTCCGAATAGGGCTGGCCACTCTTCGTTCGAGCCCGTGCGCGCGGCGGCGGCGAGTTGAGCGGCGACGGCGCGGCACTCCTGCGATGAGCGCCCCTTGCCAACACAAAACTGCACCAAAGGATGAGTCATGGGGTCGCGCGAAAGTAGTTTTCTTCCAGGTCGGGGCCGCTCTCTGCTTGTTGTCGGAGTGGTCGATGACCAGGGTGGCGTCGATGTCGATGTGCAGCCAGACCCCGGTAACGGGGGCGGGCTGCTGCTCGGGCCACACGCACCCGCGGTCGCCGGTGATTCTCGCGCCGGCAGCGAGATGCGTGACGTTCATGGACGCGCAGACCGTTCAGCATCGCCCATAGCGTGTGGTCCCCGACTGGTCCCCGGAAGAAGGCACAGCGCCGCCGGATCGGGAGATGCTAGGAGCGAAGCGCTGTGGCGCTGTTTCCGCATTCCGCGGTAGTATTCGAATGTTCCGAAAATCATTGCGGATAGTTCAGTTAGGAGCGGACGTGAGCGCCGAAGCCGCAGAGGCAGCCACCTTTATCCCAGAGGATCCTGACGAGCTTGCTTCGGTCGTCGGGTTTCTCGCTACCCATGAACGACTCCGAGGAACGGTGGCTTCGCCTGGTTATGCCCTCGTGGGGATCGGTGAACATGACCGCATCGAGTTGCCGCGTTCAGTGCACCAAGCGTTGACCAAGGTGGTAGCTGCGTTACATGCCGGCAAGGCGGTCACCATTGCGCCTCAGACGATGAAGTTGACGACCCAACAGGCGGCAGATCTGTTGGGAGTCAGCCGCCCAACGGTGGTCCGCCTGATCACCGACCGGACGTTGCCGGCTGAGCGGATCGGCAATCGCCACCGACTGCTGCTCGACGACGTTCTCACCTACCGTGAGCAACGTCGTACTCGCCAGTACGAGGCGCTGGCGGCTACAGCGGTCGACATCGACATCGACGCCGACGACGATCCGAAAGTCGTTCGCCAGCAGCTGCGCGAAGCGCGCCGAGTCGTCGGCGAACGGCGCCGGTCCAAGGCCACGCGCTGACGCCATCCGAGAATGTTCGCCGCGATGTTGGACACCTATGCGCTGTGGCCCAGCCTGCAGCGCGACTTTCTGCTCTCGCTGGCGATCGAGGGGTTGTACCGGCCGCTGTGGTCGACGGCAATTCTCGATGAACTGAGCCATCACGAAGCGCAGAAGCTCGTAAGTCGCGGCCACGAGCCAGCTTCTGCAGTGCACCGGGCCCAACACAACACCTGGTCGATCAAATGAGCGCGGCATTCGATGACGCCATCGTGGCGAACTGGGAAAGCCTGGAAGGCACGTTCGGGCTGCCCGACATCAACGACGAACACGTGGTGGCGGCTGCACTGGTTGGTGGAGCGGATGTGACCGTGACGAGCAACTTGAAAGACTTTCCACCGCAACAGATCCCCCAACCGGTGAAGGTGATCTCACCTGCGCAGTTCGCTGCTGACACCGTGGCGGTGTCGCCCGACAACGCCCGCCAAGCGGTCATTGTAATGGCTACCAGATTCGTTCGACCGCCGTCGACCCTCGACGAGATCCTCGACCACCTCGCGGCACGCTACGCCATGATCGAGGCCGTCGAACTTATCCGGGTCGCCACGTAACAGATACTCAAGGAGAGCTGACCGTTAGCGGAGTCGAGAGTTTCCCGGGTGAGTTGGACACGCTACGTACCGACAATGTGCGTTTGCGTCGTCTCCTCAAATTGAGCGAGGAACAGGCTCGCGCAGCCGCTGGCGACCAGGCGACACTGACAGGAGCGCCGGCCTCACCGGTGACGATGGGCTCCAGCTCCGCCGATAAGGTCCGGTTCTTCTTCGAGTTGTTCCGTTGTCGCACTGATGTTTACGCGGTGCGCTGGGAGAACCGGCGAGATGGCCGCTCGGGTTGGATGCCGGCGATCAAGGGCTACTGGCGTAAGGGCATGAATCGAGCCGACGCCCCCTACCTACCGCTGACCCCAGAGGTCATTGATGCCCATCTGCGGGGCGAGGCACATATCGGCCTGTATCCGCTCAACGATGACGACACCTGCTGGTGGGTCGCCGCGGACTTCGACAAGGAAGCCGCGATGCTCGACGCGCTCGCGTACATGAAAGCGGCCCGCTCCTATGGGATTCCGGCTGCCCTGGAGGTGTCACAATCCGGGCGAGGAGCGCATGTCTGGATCTTCTTCGCCCATGCGATCTCGGCATCGGTCGCCCGCAGCGTCGCTACAAGTCTGCTGGGTGAGGCATTTCGCGTGCGTGGCAGTATGCAGCTGAGTAGCTATGACCGCTTGTTCCCGTCCCAGGACGTGCATACCGGGCGTGGAGTGGGCAATCTGATCGCCGCACCGCTGAACGGTAAGCGCCGTCAGCACGGCACCACCGTCTTCCTCGATCCCGCCACCCTCGAGCCATACGAGGATCAGTGGGCGTATCTGTCAAGCATCGCCCGATTGTCCACCAAAGACGTGACCGCGTTGGCGCGCCAACTCCCCGCCCCACAGATCGGCCACAACGTGCGGCGTCTGCGGCTACCGACGTCGTCACGCATCATCCCGCGGCCGGCGGCAATCGTGCGCGCAGAGTTCACATCACGACTCACCCTGACCGCCAACGATCTTGGCCCAGCGATGATCTCGGCCGTCAAGCATGCCGCATCGATACGCAACCCGGAATTCGATGCGCGCCAACGCGCCCGACGCAGCACCTGGGATACACCGCGGTTCCTCTACAGCTACGACGAAACGGCCCACGGTGATCTCGTACTCCCCCGCGGTCTTCATCCTCTGCTGACAGAACTCGTGGAATCGGCCGACAGCACGCTACACATCGACGATAAACGCATCCCCGGTCAACCCCACAAGTTCATCTGCAGCACGCCGTTGCGCACCGTTCAGACCACCGCACTGCACCAACTCCTCGCACAGGACGCCGGTGTCCTCATCGCACCACCGGGCGCCGGCAAGACGGTCATCGCCTGCGCAGCAATCGAATCGCGGTCCACCTCGACCCTGGTCCTCGTCGATCGCAAAGCGCTGGCCGATCAATGGCGCGACCGGATCAGCAGCCACCTGAGTTTCGCATGTGGTCAAATCGGCGGCGGGCGTTCGAAGACCACGGGCGTCCTCGATATCGCCCTACTGCCAACACTTGCCCGCCGCGGCAACGTCGAAGACATCACCGCCAACTACGGTTTCATCATCGTGGACGAATGCCACCACGTCGCAGCCAGCGCGTTCTTCGGCGTCCTGAGCCGCATGGCCGCGCGGTACTGGCTCGGACTGACCGCCACCCCGGAACGCCGCGACGGGCTCGAAGACCTGATCTATCACCAACTCGGGTCACACCACGTTGCCATCAGCCAGCCCAGCACCGGACAACTCCCGGTCGACGGTTCCGGCCTGCTGACGCCCTACCCCGTTCTGCACCTGCACCCGACCGAATTCCAATACCGCGGCGACGCCGAGCCCAACGTGCCAGGAGGCATGGCCGAAATCTATCGAGCCCTCGTCGCCGATCAAGCGCGACTCGACCAGATCGTCGCCGACGTCCTGACCGCCTCCGAAACCGGAGCCAACATCCTGGTGCTCACCACATGGGTCGAGCACCTCAACGCCATCACCGACCGGCTTCAGGCCGCCGGAAAGACCGTCACTGTCCTCAGTGGCGGCATGAAGGCTCGTGAACGCCGCCAGATCGCCGACCAACTTGCCAACCACACGCCCACTTCGGATCCGCTCCTGATCGTCGGCACCAGCTCGTTCATCGGGGAAGGCTTCGATTGCCCCGCCCTCGACACCCTTTTTCTCGCCGCGCCGATCACCTTCAAGAACCGACTCGTGCAGTACGTCGGTCGCGTCACCCGCCCCTACCCCTCGAAGAGCACCGCAACCGTGCACGACTACCACGACGCGCACACCCCCGTCATCGCCTCATCGCTGAAGAAACGAGCGCCCGGCTACGTGAAAATGGGCTTCCCCGACCCGCGCAAGATGATCCGATAGACCCCGGGCCATCCCACTTGACGATCGGACAAGTGCGCTATCGCGAGCCCGAAAGCCGAGATTTGTGGTCCCAGCCAGCTCTCAGCTGAACCACGGTAAAGGTACTCGTCGATCAATTACCACAGGTCAAAGCCTACTTCTCTTGGTCGGGCTGACAGGATTTGAACCTGCGACCACTTGACCCCCAGGAAGTAGCGGTAACGCGCTTTCCCAGGTCGTCGGCGTCTTCCGCCGTTGTTGCGTGATGTGTAGCGTTCACGCACGCGCAGGTCGTTCAGCATCGCGCATAACGTGTGGTCCCAGAGTGGTCCCCAGCGGTGGTCGCAACCATCATTTGCCATGTACGTACATTCGCCGTACGATAAAGTAATCGACAGCTGCAAGCAGAGATGACTAAAGGAACAAGGAGGTGTCGCTGTGGCAGTCAAAACGAAGCGCATCGAGCTTCGCGCGGAGCAAGCGACCTTGGACCGTATCCAGCACGCCGCCAACCTTGTCCATGAGCAGACGTCGGAGTTCGTCCGGAAAGCTGCAATGCAACGGGCCGAGGACATCCTGCGTCAGGAGCTGGTAACGGCCATGGAGCCCGAACAGTTCGACAAACTGATGTCCTCGCTCGATGCTGCTGACGACGCGCCGCGGCTGGCGGCAGCCGCACGCAAACCAGCGGTCTTCACACGGCACTGAACAATGTTCGAGTCCGCGAGACTCGCAGATGCACACACGCTGGAAGAATTCGACTGCGGTAAGGCGTCGCTGAATACCTGGCTCCTCGCCCATGCCCGTCGCGCGGACAGCAGCGGGGTCGCCCACGTCTACGTGTGGACCCCGCTCGGCGAACAGAAAGTCAACGCCTATTTCGCCATCTGCCCCACCGAAGTAGTGCGCAACGACGACGGCGTCTCGGGATCCATGGCCGGCGGCTATACCCGCATACCCGGATACTTGATTGCTCGCCTGGCGATCGACGCGCCGCTGCGGGGTCAGGGTTATGGCGAGCAGCTGCTCCTTGACGCGCTAGGCAAGGCCGTCGCCGCGTCGGAAATCGGCGGCGGCCGGCTCATCGTCGTTGATGCCGTAGACGACGAGGCACAATCCTTCTACGAGCACTACGACTTCGTTCCCGTCCGCAACCGGGAGCGTCGTCTGGTCATGAAAGTGTCCACCGCTGCGAAAGCGCTCGGCGAGCGCTGGCGGGGGGTGAACCGTTCCGCCGAAGAATGTGCTGGACAAAGGAGTTGACCGTTAGCGGGGTCGAGGGTTTCCCTGGGGAGTTGGACACGCTGCGTGCCGACAACGCGCGTTTGCGTCACCTTCTTCGGCTGAATGAAGAACAGGCACGTGCAGCTGCCAGTGACCAGGCGACACTGACAGGAGCGCCGGCCTCACCGGTCACGATGGGTTCCAGCTCTGCTGATAAGGTCCGGTTCTTCTTCGACCTGTTCCGTTGTCGCACCGATGTTTACGCGCTGCGCTGGGAGAACCGGCGAGATGGCCGATCGGGTTGGACGCCGGCGATCAAGGGCTACTGGCGTAAGGGGATGAATCGGGCCGACGCACCCTACCTGCCGCTGACCCTAGAGGTCGTTGATGCCCATCTGCGGGGCGAGGCGCACATCGGCCTGTACCCACTCGGCGATGACGACACTTGCTGGTGGGTCGCGGCCGATTTCGACAAGGAAGCCGCGATGCTCGACGCGCTCGCGTACATGAAAGCGGCTCGCTCGTCTGGGATTCCGGCTGCGTTGGAGGTATCACAATCGGGGCGCGGAGCTCACGTGTGGATCTTCTTCGCTCATGCGATCTCGGCTTCGGTCGCCCGCAACGTCGCTACAAGTCTGCTGAGTGAGGCATTTCGGCTGCGTGGCAGCATGCATCTGAGTAGCTATGACCGCTTGTTCCCATCCCAGGACGTGCGCACCGGGCGTGGGGTGGGCAATCTGATCGCCGCACCGATGAACGGTAAGCGCCGTCGGACCTGGATCGGACAGTGCCGAACTGTGGGCCTCGCTCGCCTGCCTCGGCGATGCGTGGTCGGAGTACCTGCGGTTAGAGGACCAGCTGACCCAGGCAGCACGCTCGGTCGCCATTACCGACGAGCAATGGCGAGCGACCAAAGAGGGCAAGGCGCTGATTGCCTTCGTTCAGCCTCCGTATGCCGTGTTGGCACCGTACTGAGCCTGATCCGGGGTGAAACCGTCAAACTCCAGTTGGTTGACCAAGGCCGAAAGGGAGAACGAGGTGTAATCCAGGTAGCTCTTGGCCTTCTTGACTGCCTGCTCATTCCAGTCCACACCCCCATTGGCCTCGATGTGTTCGACCGCGAAGGTGCCGTCTGCCGTACTGAAATCGTCGAACTCCAGTTGCTTGATCAACCCTTGCTTGGAGAACGCGGTGTATCCCAGGTAGCTCTCGGCTTTCGCGATTGCGTTGTCCTGGGCGGGGGTGAAGCGGGGCTTAGCGGGGGGCGGGGGTTCTGTTGTCGTTGGGGCGACAGCCAAAGTCCTGGACGTGGTGCCGGAGTTGGACGACGAGGACGACGAGGACGAGGTCTTCTTGTCGCTGTTGCCGATGGAACCGAGGACGATCAACGCCAATATCGCCGCTCCTACTCCGAGGGCGATCTTCGCTCCTCTGGACATGCCCGGCTTCGCGGCTTGGCCAGCGGCTTGTGTCGGTGGGCCAAATGGGGCGTAGTTCTCAGTCCACGCTTTGCCGTCGAAATACCGTTGGCGGCTCGGATCAGATGGATCGGGATACCAACCCGCTGTTGGCGCCCTCATAAAGTCCCCCCTCTTGCTTTGCTGCTCAACCACAGGCGAGGGACAGCATAACCACATGGTTGAGGAACTGGTTAACATTTACCCCAGGTCAGAAAATACTTCTCTCGGTCGGGCTGACAGGATTTGAACCTGCGACCACTTGACCCCCAGGTAGCCGAACGGTGTTAGCGGGTACCCACCCGTGACCGGTCTTCGCAGCTCAGCGCAATTTGGTTACACGGACGGACACCCGCGGATCGGCCCGAAATTGGCGTGGTTGGGGTACGCGTAGGGGTACGACAGCGATTCGCAGGCGGCCTGCATGTCGGTACCTTGCGAGACCATCGTGCGATGAGCACACAGCACCCGTTCCATGAGGACCGGCCCGACGATCTACCCATAACGGCCGAAGTGTGGGAAGCGGCCCGAAAGTACGTCGACATCGGGTTGACCACCGCCATCTATCGGGCGATCAAGCAGCTTGAGGCCGAAGTCGTCGCGCTGCGCGACAGCCGATGAACCCGCGGTGGTTCGCTTCCGGCGAACGGTGCACCGGCATGTCGCGGAACCGCAATCGGCGCGGCCGCAAGTAGCGTCGGTGGTCATGGCGGATGCCGACCGCAACCCCACCTACCTCCGCGACCTCGCCGGGTATGTCGCGGAGTTCCGCGCCGCGTTCGTGTCGTTCCTCGAGCTGCACACACCGACCTATAGAGGGCCTGGCATCGGGATGCTGCCCGCCGTCATGCCGCTCGACGGTGTCGACGAAGCCGAACTGGAAACCCGGCGCGCCCGCGTATCGACCGCGGCCGGACGTGCACGCCGTGCGCCGTCACTGACCGGCGTTCTGTTCGGCGTCCGAGGATTCAACGGTGCCGTCGACCCGGTTGCCGCATGGAACACAGTCACCCAGCCCAAGCCCCTGCTCGAACCGGCCAACATTATCGACGCCTGCGACCAGATGATCGGATCGCTAGAAGACATGGCCGCACGCGCCGAAGTCGAGTTGCCGCCGACGGTCGACGTCGCGCAGATGCACCCGGCAGTGTGGGGTCAGGCCGCCCGTCTGTGGCGTGACGGCCACTACCGGCAGGCGGTGTCGGCCGCCGCGGATGGCGTTGTGCAGTTGGTGAAGGCGCGCACCGGTGGGCCGGAACTCGACGACACGACGCGGTGGAATCAGGCGTTCTCCGAGAAGGACCCCGAGCCGGGCAGACCGCGTCTTCGGTGGCCGGGCGACCAAACCGACCGAACCGTGGTGTCGATGAACGACGGACTACGTCGGTTCGCGCCGGGCGCGCAACTGACGATCCGCAATCCCGCCACCCACGGACCGGGCGAGATGACCCAACAGGAGGCCGTCGAACGCCTATCGGTTCTCAGCCTGTTGGCGCGGTGGGTCGACGAATGCGACCTCATCGAAGCACTCGACCCGTCGGCGGGAACGCCGTGACCATCGCGGCGTTCGTCCTCGGCGTGCTCGGGTTCGGTCTGGCCGCGTCATCGCTGACGTGGCAGATCTACACGTTCCTCATGCAGGGCGCGCGGCCGAAACTCACCCCCGTGATCGGCATGCTCACACCGGGCGGCATGGTCACCAACGACGCCACCCGCGACATCCGTAAGTCATTGGTGAGCACCGCCAAACAACTGTCACCCGGCCCGCTGATCGTCGGTGTCAAGGTCGTCAACGCTGGGCGGGCACCGTTCCATGTCGCCGGGTGGGCTATCCGCGCCGACCCCAGCGGCACATCCTTCAACGTGCTCGGCGAACAAATCGGCTCACCGGAGGTGCCATGCGACATACCTGCGGGTGCCGAGGAGATCTTCTTCATGTATCTGAACGGGGCGACCAACCTGAAGTCAGGCGCGGACCGCATCGAAGGCACACCGCAGCAGATCGTTGCCACCGTGTTGAGTGGCGGTCGCACTCACGTGTCTAAGCCGATTGCGTCGGTGAATCTGGCCATCGAGTCGGGCGGTGCGCCGTGAGTGATCAAGTCAGCCTGTGGGATTCGGTGTCGACAGGGCTCGGCATAGGTGGTTCTGCGGCCGGTTTGATTGGTGCAGCATGGGGTGCCGCGTTCGTGGTGCGCCGGTGGTGGAACCGCACGATAGGTCGCCGTCGCGCACAGTCCGACATCCTCGACCAACTGTGCTGCACCAGCTCCATGACGTTCGTCGAATCGAAGCTCGGGGTGCCGCAGTTCATCACCCATCCCGACGACCGCGAGGAACGCGTCTACCGCCTCCCCGGCGCGTGGGTCATCGTGCACCCGGTCGCCGGTGCAGTGCGCTGGTTCTCCATCACCATCACCGACCCCGACATGTACTACGACATCGGACCGACAACCCTCGGAAACCTGCCCATTCGCCTCGGCGTGAGCACTTTCGCGGACGCACCACCGTCGGAACATGAGTCGTTGCAGATCGGCGCACGAGACGCCACCTTCGTCCGGTACTACGACTACGGGAACACCGCCGGTGGCGGGCAGCCCTACTGGCTCGCCTTCAACCCGGTCGGCTGCGGCACCTTCAGCGGCGGCGAACCGTACGGAACGGGCACCTTCACCGGCGACGGCCTTGGCAGCTACGGCACGCCGCCGGACACCGCCGGGATCACCGCCAACACGCTCACCGTCATGTCCCCCGAGGGCAATCCCAACGACATGCGGGAACGGTGGCTGCACGGCCCACACCACGACCACGTGAAGCTAGCGGTACGCGAACGCCGGAAGTGAGGACAGTGCGCGCATTGTTGCACCCGCCGGGCCGCCCAGATTGGTTGCGGCGCAACCACACACGGCCCGCTGCACCCGGCCGACACCCGTCGATCGGCCACCTCGGGCCGCGGCCGCCGAATTTTTCGGCCGCGCAATAAAAAAGTCATGACTACCGCGGGCGGAAGTCACCTCACCTCCCCCACCAACATTCTGGGGGTAGGGGTCGATCCGGTCGACGGCGTGACGGTTCTTGCCGCCCCGACGGCCCGCTGCGCGACGAGCGCGGCCCACGCTCGACCCGTGGGCCGCCTGGCCGTTCAACGTGTGGCGGCTCGCGCGGTGGTGGTCGCGGCACCCCGGCGCGCAACTTACGAAGGAGACTCGCCGGGGCACCGCGCCGCGGCCGGGCATAGGCGGTTGCCCTTCGCCCGCCCGGCGCGGTTCGGGGTGCGCCTAGACTAGACAGCGCTCGCCCCACACGTGTCGGCGAAGTGCAGCACCCGCGGTGCGAGAGGTGTTTGGGACGGAGCCAACTGACGGCGGGTGAAGCCAGGACCGGTTTGCAGCAAGTACATACCGCGCCTTCCCTGGAATCGGCCGATCAGCTCGCGGACGGTTGCGGCGTCCTCGGCAACGTTCGGATACATGACGTTGTCCAGTTTTTCCTGAAGCGGACCCATGAGGGGCTGAATCGCCTTGATCATGTCCAGGACGCTGGGATCGGAATCCAACTCCTCGAGCTCGCGACGCTTGAGCCAGGGTTTGTTCCGGTTGTCGTTGATGAACTCCAGCATGAAAGCCCGGTCCATGTTGATCTTGACCTCAGGATTGTCACAGACACTCGCGTTGAAGCTCCACTTGAACGCGTCAATGCCC